>CALZOG010000036.1 GCA_945827635.1 uncultured Bacteroidales bacterium | reverse complement strand
GCAGCAGTTTGACCTCTGTGACGATTCCCAATAGCGTCACAAGCATTGGAGAGGAAGCGTTCTATGGTTGCAGCAGGTTGACCTCTGTGACGATTCCCAATAGCGTCACAAGCATTGGAGAACGGGCTTTCTCTTATTGCAGCGGTTTGACATCAGTGTCCGTGGAAGTTGACAATACTATATATGATAGCCGTGATAATTGTAATGCTATTATCGAGACCGCATCCAATACACTTGTTGCAGGCTGCAAAAACACAATTATCCCCAATAGCGTCACAAGCATTGGAGATGGTGCTTTCGCTGGTTGCAGAAGTTTGACCTCTGTGACGATTCCCAATAGCGTCACAAGCATTGGAAATGATGCTTTCTATTATTGCACCGGTTTGACCTCTGTGACGATTCCCAACAGCGTCACAAGCATTGGAAATCAGGCTTTCTATGGTTGCAGCGGTTTGACCTCTGTTACCTGCGAGGCGGTGAATCCACCGGCTTTAGGAAATGCTGTCTTTGATCAGGTTGACAAATCCATTCCTTTATATGTCCCAGCAGAAAGCATTACCGCTTATCAAACTGCAGCTGATTGGAACGAGTTCACGAATATACAGGCAATCCCTTCAAGCGGCGGAGATACGCCCTTACTTACCGAAAAGGTTCAGATTGGCGACTTGTATTACAACCTCAACACGACCGACCAAACCGCCGAGGTGACATCGCAAAATGGCGAGTATCCGTATTGGTCAACTACCATCACAACCGCTGATATCCCTGCATCTGTAACCTACAATGATACAGTGTATAGCGTCACCAGCATTGGAGAATATGCTTTCTCTGATTGCATCGGTTTGACCTCTGTAGCGATACCCAATAGCGTCACAAGCATTGGAAATTGGGCTTTCTCCGGTTGTAGCGGTTTGACCTCTGTGACGATTCCGAGTAGCGTCATAAGCATTGGAGAGTATGCTTTCTCTTGGTGCAGCAATTTGACCTCTGTGACGATTCCCAATAGCGTCACAAGCATTGGATATAATGCTTTCCGTGATTGCAGCAGTTTGACCTCTGTTACCTGCGAAGCGGTGAATCCACCGGCTACAGATAATTTTGCCTTCAATCAGGTTGACAAATCTATTCCTTTGTATGTTCCGGCAGAAGGTATTGCTGCTTATCAGGCTGCAACTGGTTGGAACGAGTTCACGAATATACAGGCAATCAAATCAAGCGGCGGAGATACGCCAATATTCCCTGATGATCCGGGAACATTGACATACAATCTGGAGTTACATGCAGCGGTAGTGGGCGGTGATACGATAGCAGGGCAGGCACCGGCAGGTGCAGGCGGTTATCCGGCAGGAACAGAGGTGAAAATAACGGCACGGGATATACCCGGGTACGAGTTCGTGCAATGGAGCGACAGCGTGACAGACATGACGCGCACAATCGTGGTGAACGAGTCGATGACACTGACCGCATTGTACAACCATTCGATGATTGAGATACCTGTAGCAGCCAACCAGTGGAACTTCATCTGCCTGCCGCCGTTGGGAGACAGACAATATACCGAAGATCTGTTCACCTACGACGGTTTGACGGATGTCAAGTGGGGCATATATAACGGCAACCGGCGTGCTGAAGAGCGATCGGGCTGGGAAACGCCTAAATCGTTCAATGCGCTGCAAGGATATATCCTCTACAGTACAACAGAAGGTACGTTGAAGATCAATGCATACATTGATGATATACGTCAAGGGGACTCGGACACCATTTCCGCTCCGCTGAGGGCTTACGCCTCCAGTCACACGGAGAATGCCAACTGGAACTTCCTCGGCAATCCGTACAGCCAGGGCTTCAATATTTCCGCATTTGCCGGTGCAGGTATAGAGTCGCCGATCACCGTCTGGAACGGCACGGGTTACACCACCTACACTCCGGGTATTGACGATTATACGCTCCGGCCGTTTGAGGCGTTCTTTATCCAGAAACCGGAAGGTGCAGGTGCACCGGAAGCGATTACGTTTATTCGTTAGCGGCAAGAGAGTACGGACATTTTTTAAGCCCTCGACGTCTTTCGACATCGAGGGCTTACGTTACGTGTTACTCCATCACGAGTGTTTTGAACTTGGCGTGGCGTTTCTCGTCCTGCATGAGCAGGTTCATCTTGAACTGTCCGTCGCGTGCGCCTTCGGCAATACACTGTGCCTTGAAGTGCTCGAACGACTCGCGCTGCAGGCGATGAGTGACAGGATCCTTGACGCGGAACGACTCACGTTTGGCTTTGTACTCGATGTTGCTCTGCTGCAGCACCTGATCGACTTTCTGCGTGAACTGCTCTGCCTGCTGCTGTGTGGTGGCAAGGTCCTCAAACTCGTAGTAGAAGTGGTAGGCTGAGATGCTGAGGT
This sequence comes from uncultured Bacteroidales bacterium, assembly GCA_945827635.1. Taxonomy (GTDB): domain Bacteria; phylum Bacteroidota; class Bacteroidia; order Bacteroidales; family Paludibacteraceae; genus Colicola. The sequence goes on along the minus strand of CALZOG010000036.1, from coordinate 17,873 downwards.
CAGCAAATCCCACGAAGAACTTAACGGGCATCTGCAGTTCTTTCTCGGCTGCGTGCACCGCCTCAATGAACTGACGCTCGTGCAGTTTCTCGCCGGTCATGGTAACGATGCCGTTGACCTTCTGAATCATGTGCACGGTAGGCGTGTTCACGAAGTTAGGACCAACCTCCACCAGATCGTTCATGTTATAGCGGTACAGACCGGCGTAGGTGGTTACGAACGGGCAGTAACGTTTGCCCTGCTCCAGTTCGTGCAGTTGCAGGAAATGCGGATGCTCGTTCTCCAGATCATGCTCCTCGATGAACTCGTAGTAGTGGAAATGCGGGAAGAGAACGGTGTTGTTGGTGTCATCGAGCACCAAGCCGAAACGGCACTCCGAAGAGAAATAACCGAACTCCTGGTGTAGCATCTGCTCGGGGAACGAATGCTCGAACTTATCGACATACACCTTGGTGTTACCGCACTTCCATGTGTTCAGGATCTGCAGGTTAGGCCAGTAGTGCTTGGGCAGCACGGTGCCGTACTTCTGCTTGAGTGCCCGGAGCTCGGCAGCACGTTCGGGATTGGGCTTGAGATAAGGCCGGATAGCCGCGCGAATCTCGGGAGAGATATTCAGGTCCTTGTTGAGCGTGCCATGCTCGATGTCATCGACATACTGGTCGTAGAACTCGTTGACATTGTTCTGCATCTCGACGATGGTTGACGGGTTGGCGGTGACGATCAGGGTGATATTACGCTCTATACCCATCCGCATGATGGCATAGTAGCGCGCGTTGTAATCGGTGATGGAGAACACATCGGCAGGCGAGGCGTACAGTTTCTTGACGAACTTCGGGCAGTCGCGCTGCGTGACACCGCTGACCGAACCGAACACCGTGCCGTCGGGTGCATAACCCTCGATCACCTTACCCACGATGCTGACGATCTTGCCGGTGAACACCTTAGGGCGGTTCTTGATAAAGTTAAACAGCCACACCTTGGTCATCTTGCCATAGACGGAGTTGAGGTACACATCGGTGATAGGCACCCATTTCGGCTCCTTGGTGGTGCCGGAGGTGGTGGCGTACATGATAGGTTTGCCGGGGAAGAGCACGTTCGCCTCGCCGTTCTTGTGCCGCTCCACGTACGGACGCAAAGCCTCATACTCCTGCGCAGGCACGTACTGCTGATAAAGGGCGTACAACTCCTTGTCATCCTTGGCAGCCAGGATTTCGGCAAAATGATGCTCACGGCCATAAACGGTGTCCTTGGCATAGTTGAGAATACCTCGCAAGGTCTGCTCGCTTGTGCGGCGCGGGTTGCGGCTGACGGATTTGAGTTTCAAGTATTGCATACCTCCTGCCATTCCGAGCAGGAAGTTAGGGACAAAAGCACTAACTGGTTTTTCCATTATTGTTATTGTTTTATATGATTGATTGTTTATTGTTTGTTTTTCACAATTTTGCACATAAAGCACTGTTGCCACACATGGGCGCGGCACACAATTCAGCACACAAAAATACAAATATTTTTTCATAATTACAAATTCAACACTCAAAATATGCCAATAAATATGTGATATTTTTAAAAAAATCACAATTACTCTTGCAAATGTGCAAATTTTTTCGTAACTTTGTGTGCGGTAAATCGTGCGCCTATGTATGCGCGCATCATTTCCGGGTGTGCGTACGCCGGTGTACGTACCTAAATCGATATAAAAAAACAACAAAATAGAATGAAGCATTTTAACGAGTACAAACAATTGGATTTGGCTGCTGTCAGCCGCGAGGTATTGCAGCAGTGGGAGCAGGAAGACCTGTTCCATCAGAGTATAGACGTGCGCGAGGGGCATACTCCGTTCTTGTTCTTCGAGGGACCGCCTTCGGCAAACGGCATGCCGGGTATTCACCACGTACTGGCACGTACCATCAAGGATACGTTCTGCCGCTACAAAACAATGCAGGGCTACCAGGTGCAGCGCAAGGCAGGTTGGGATACACACGGACTGCCTGTAGAATTAGGCGTGGAGAAGAAACTCGGTATAACCAAGGAGGATATCGGCAAGAAAATCAGCGTGGACGACTACAACGCCGCATGCCGGCAGGAGGTAATGAAATATACCAAGGAGTGGACGAACCTCACCAAGCAGATGGGCTACTGGGTGGATCTGGAGCACCCGTATATCACCTACGACAACAAGTATATCGAAACGCTCTGGTACCTGCTCAAGCAGTTATATACCAAGGGATTCCTCTACAAGGGCTACACCATCCAGCCTTACTCGCCTATGGCAGGTACGGGACTCAGTTCGCACGAGCTCAACCAGCCCGGCTGCTACCGCGATACAAAAGACACCACCTGTACCGCCAAGTTCAGGTTAGTCGAAAGTCGAAAGTCGAAAGACGAAAGCCTAACTGATTCGCCTACATACTTCATAGCCTGGACAACCACGCCGTGGACGTTGCCTTCGAACACCGCGCTCTGCGTAGGACCGAAGATTGATTACGTGGAAGTGGTAGCACCGAACGGCGAACATATCATCCTTGCCGAGGCGCGGCTGGACGCATATAAGAAAGAACTGTGCGCCACCGATGCCGACGGCAACCTGCTTGAGCCGAATATCGTAGCACGTTACAAGGGCAAAGACCTCGTTGGCTTGCGTTACGAGCAGCTCTTCCCGTGGGTGAAGCCTGTGGATTACAACAAGGAGCAGAACCTGATCACCGACCGTAGTGCCGATGCTTTCCGCGTGATTGCAGGCGACTACGTAACCACCGAGGACGGTACAGGTATCGTGCATATCGCTCCTACTTTCGGCGCCGACGACAAACGTGTGGCGGAAGCTGCAGGTATTCCCGCGCTGTATATGATCACCAAGAACGGCGAGACACGACCGATGGTAGACTTTGCCGGCAAATACTGGCTCACCGACGAACTGCTGCCCGCTTTCGTCAAAGGATGTATCAACACCGACCTGTACAACCCTTGGGCGGGACAGTTCGTCAAAAACGCTTACGACAAAGCAAACTTCTGGACGGACAACCGCTACGACGAGCAGAAAGCCCTCAAAGCCGAGAACATCGATATCCGCCTCTGCATGCAAATGAAGCAAGAAGGCACGGTATTCAAGATCGAGAAGCACGTGCACAACTACCCGCACTGCTGGCGAACAGACACGCCTATCGTCTATTATCCGCTCGACTCGTGGTTCATCCGCTCTACTGCCGCACGCGACAAGATGATCGCCCTGAACAAAACCATCAACTGGCAGCCTGAATCAACCGGCACAGGACGCTTTGGCAAATGGCTCGAGAACCTCAACGACTGGAACCTCTCCCGTTCACGTTACTGGGGCACACCGCTGCCTATCTGGCGGACAAAGAACGGACAAGAGGAGATCTGCATCGGTTCGGTAGAAGAGCTCTTTGCCGAGATCGACAAAGCCGTGGCTGCCGGTGTGATGAAAGCCAACCCGTGGCCGAACTTCAAAGTAGGCGACTACAGTGCCGAGAACTACGCACCGAATAACATCGACCTCCATCGCCCGTACGTGGATCAGATCGTGCTTGTCTCGCCAACGGGACAACCTATGTACCGCGAACTGGATCTGATTGACGTCTGGTTCGACTCCGGTGCTATGCCCTACGCGCAGAACCACTACCCGTTCGAGAACGCCGATGCTCCGCGTACTGCCGACTTCATCTCCGAAGGCGTCGATCAGACGCGAGGATGGTTCTTTACCTTGCACGCTATCCACACGATGATCGAAGGCAAGGTCGCATTCAAAAACGTTATAAGCAACGGCTTGGTGTTGGACAAAGCCGGCAACAAAATGTCCAAACGACTGGGCAATGCCGTCGATCCATTCGGCGCAATGGATCAGTACGGCGCAGACGCTGTACGATGGTACATGCTGACAAATAGTGCGCCGTGGGACAACCTGAAATTTGATCCCGAAGGCGTGGGCGAGATCCGCAGGAAGTTCTTCGGCACACTTTACAACACCTATGCATTCTTTGCCTTGTATGCCAATGTTGATAACTGGTCTCCTGCTGCTAAACACGATAACGAGACGATAACGACACGACAACGAGACGATAACGAATCGGGGGGTTATGCTGAGATCGACCTATGGATACTCTCCAAACTCAACTCCCTCATTCAAGAGGTAACCGAGGCATACGACGCTTACGAACCCACCAAAGCCGGACGTGCTATCTCGGACTTCGTGCAGGACGACCTCAGCAACTGGTACGTGCGACTGAACCGCAAGCGTTTCTGGGGCGGTGAGATGGATGCCGACAAGCAGGCGGCGTACGAGACATTGTACACCTGCCTAAAGACCGTTGCCCTGCTCATGGCACCCAACGCGCCGTTCTACGCCGACCGACTCTATCGGGATTTAGTCGAAAGTCAAACGTCGACAGTCGACAGCCCGTGTAGCGTGCACCTCGCCGATTGGCCCAAGGCTGACGAGACACTCATCAACAAAGACCTCGAGCGCTCGATGTACCTGGCAAGTCAGGCTACCTCAATGATCCTCTCGCTGCGCAAGAAAGCCGAGAAGAACGTTCGCCAACCGCTGCAGAAAGCCGTGATCCCCGTACAGGACGAACAGACTCTGCAGGCACTCAAACACGTAGCTGACCTCATCCGCGCAGAGGTGAACGTCAAGGAACTGGTAATCGTACCTGCCGACAAGTCGGAAATAAAACTCGTCAAGAAGATCAAACCGAACTTCAAGGTCCTCGGCAAGAAAGTCGGTGCACATATGAAGGAACTGGCTGCAGCTATCAACGCTATGTCTCAAAACGACATAGCCAAGATGGAGGCTGAGTCGGCTTTCGACCTTCGACTGTCGACTTTCGACTACACCCTGATTCCCGAGGACGTTGAGATCCTGACCGAAGATATGCCCGGCTGGCTCGTGGTGAACAACGGCGTGCTGACCATCGCTCTGGACATCGAACTGACGCCTGAACTGATTGAGGAAGGTATAGCCCGCGAACTCATCAACCGACTGCAGAACCTGCGCAAATCCAGCGGTTTGGATATAACCGACCGCATCTGCGTGCAGATCGTCCGCAACGACGCTATCAACGCTGCCGTAGAGCATTGCAGCGACTATATCGCCTCGCAGGTGCTCGCAAACAGTATCACCCTCGTGGACAGCCTCAGCGACGGCACGACCATCGAAGATATGGGCATCACAGTAAAAATAACCAAAGCATAATCATCCGCCAAGCTTGACGGATACAAACCAAACAAAAGTATGAAAAAGTATTATTATCTGGCTATTTGCGTCATTGTTAGTTTGACATTAACCGGCTGTTTCGGAGGTTCAAGTAACAACACTCCCGCCTACAGTCTAAGTGACCTGCAAGGATTGTGGCAGGAGAACAACACCGAGCATTTCATTCGCTTCACTACAGAGCAGTCTGATGAAGCAGGATTCCTCTACGGCCGCGAGTGGCATGAGGATGAAGATGTGATAGAGCAGGACTTGATTGACAGCCGCGAGGAATTGGGGCATCCGGGTAACGGATGGTTCAAGTACGAGTTCAAGACCAGCGATGGCGACCTCACCGAGATTCACTTCATGGATAATGGCGGCACAGAGATTCCGAAGATCTATGTCGTTTCTATTCTCAACGATTCCGAATTGTCGTATTACGAAAAAGACAAAGAGAACTGGAAATACAGTTTCACCAAAGTTGTTGAAACGAAATGAAAAAGGCACTGAAGATCATCGGTTGGACGCTGTTGGGCATTGTGCTGACTGTCGTACTTGTGGCAGGCATTGCAATGTACGTAGTGTTCACGCCGGCAAGGCTGACACCTATCGCCAGGCAAGCCGCAGCCAAGTTCATTGCCTGCGAGCACGAGATTGGTGAAGTCGATCTGACATTCTTCTCCACTTTCCCACGCTTCGGATTGCGCGCCGACGGACTGCTGCTCATCAACCCTATGCAGGGAGCGCAGAACGACACGGTTGTGGAAGCCAAACATGTGGTTGCCACAGTGGATGTGCGCGAGTTCCTGACGAATAAGAACCTGCACATCTACGAAGCCGCTCTGACCGGTGCACAAGTGAACTTCTTTATCGCGCCGGACGGCAAGAACAACCTCGACGTGTTCGTCAGCTCGCCCGACACGACAGAGGAGGATAGTTCGGCTTTCGCATTGCCGTTCAAGTCGCTTGAGGTGGACGGATTGAGCGTACAGGCAAGACAGATAACGTTCGTGGACGCCAAAGACACTATCGACGCCTCGCTCGCCAATACCGAACTGTCGGCAAAAGCAGCAAGTTGGGACGATATACGCGTCAAACTGGACGCCAACAACATCTGCGCACGACTGAAAGGGGACACGTACGCCGACAGTCTGCACCTCGCACTCAACGCCCCGCTCGCTGCCAACCTGGATAACATGCACTTCACGCTGCGAAAAGCCAAACTGGCTATCAACGAGTTTGAACTGGGCGTGGACGGTGACGTGACACTCGGCGACGTGATTGATATGGATGTCAACCTGCAGACCGGCAAGTGGCAAATCAAACCGCTGCTCGCTCTCGTGCCTGACAAGTTCGCGGAAAGTCTCAAAGACCTGGATGTGGACGGTCAACTTGAACTCGATGCCACTGCCAAAGGACAGTTCGGCAACGAACAGATGCCGCGCGTAACCGCCCATCTGTCACTCGAGGACGGCGAAGGCAGTTACAAACCGCTGCCATATACCTTGCGCGACCTATCGCTCAATGCCGATGCTGACCTCAACCTGAACAAAGGGCAGGTATCGAACGTGAAGATCAACAGCCTGGCGGCAAAAACAAAGAAAAGCGAACTGTCAGCCAAAGGTCAAGTCAACGACCTGCTCGGCGACATGCTCATCGACCTGCAACTTGCACTCGACGCCAACCTGCCGGACTTTGCATACTTCCTGCCGAAAGAGATGCAACTTGCCGGCGGAGCGAAAGGTACAGCCGCTGCACGTATCAAACTGGCTGACCTAAAGAAGATGAATCTGGGCAAGGGCAAGATCAATGCCGACCTGACTCTGACCGATCTGCACTACGCCATGGATTCGATGGTAGCCGACCTGGGCAAGACACACGCCAAAGTGCAGATACCGAATGCCGCCCCAAGCAAACCGAAAGTGAACTGGGCATGCATTGACCTCACTACCGAGAGCGTGGACTTCAGTATGGCTACACCGCTCACGGCTAAACTGCAGAAGTCTGCTATCCGGCTCGAAGCAGGCAACGTACTGTCGAAAGACCCTGTACTGTATGCCGCTGTTGACCTGCAATCCGACTATCCGGTTGAGGCACAGATGGATTCGATGGGCGGTGTGATTGATGCACCCAAACTCCATGCTTACGCCGAGTACAACACCAAGGACACCACCGTCATGCCCGTGCTGCAAGCCAAACTGGACTGCAAGGCACTCGACGGCTTCTTCAAGGACATAAGCGGCAAACTGAAAGCCACACAACTCGAGGCTTCGGTCAGCGGCGGACGCAAAGACAAATCCGCGCCGCGCCTGAAAGCCAAAATCAATACCCAGGCACTGCAAGCCAAGATGGGCGACGAACTGGCTGCCCAAACAGGCACGCTCGCTCTGGAAGCCGCAGCACGGTACAATGCCAAAGGACAGAACGTACTGCTGCAATGGAATCCGCGACTGAAAGTGAACCTGAAAAAAGGCGAGGTTCAACTGCCGCAACGACTGCCCGAACCGGTGTTTATCCCATCCATCGAGTTCAGCTACTCCAACCGCGACATGGATATCGACAACTCGCGTATCGAACTTGGCAAGTCAGACCTGAACCTCAAAGGTCATGTGCATAACATTGGCAAATGGTTCCGCCACGACACTATCCTGGAGGGCGAACTGGAACTTATATCCGACCACTGTGACCTCAACCAACTGATGGCTTGGTTCAGCGACGACAAGGGCAGCGAGGAAACGGAGCAAGTCTCGAAAGTCGATAGTCAAAAGTCGATAGTCGATAGTCAAAAGTCGAAAGTCGAAAGCAGCGATGAGTCCACTGCACAAAATGAGCAAACAACAAAGGAGTCCGAACCGTTCCTTGTGCCGAAAGACGTCAATCTGGCACTGAAAACGCACATGCGCGATGTGGATGTGTTCAACCAGAACGCCAAGGACCTGAAGGGTGGCATTTATATCAATGACGGCATATTGATTCTGGACGAGGTAGGTTTTGTATGCAAAGCCGCCAAGCTGCAACTCACGGCTATGTACCGCACACCGCGTAAGAACCACTTGTACCTGGGCATGGACTACCACATGATTGACGTAGATATCGACGAACTGCTCTCCATGATTCCCGACCTGGAGCAAATGATGCCTATGCTTAGCAGTTTCAAGGGTGCTGCGGAGTTCCATCTGGCTGCCGAAACCTATCTGAACAGCCAGTACAAACCGAAAATGAGTACCCTGCGCGGTGCGGCCTCACTGACCGGCAAAGACCTTGTAGTTCTGGACGGAGAGACCTTCAGTACAATCAGCAAACTGCTGATGTTCAACAAGAAAACCGAGAACCGCATCGACTCTATCAATGCCGAGATCACCGTATATAAGAATGAGATCGACGTTTATCCGCTCTGCGTACAGATGGACAACTACATGGTCGCTCTGGGCGGACGGCATAACACGAACATGACTTTTGACTACGATATCAACGTACTCAGTCCTATCTATCTGGGCGTGAACGTCAGCGGTACAATGGACGACCTGAAGATCAAACTCGCCAAGTGTAAGTTTGCGCAGGACTTCCGTCCGCACTGGTATCAGAAAGCCGATACGCAATCAAAGGAACTACGCGAACGCATCAAGAAATCAATGGAGAAAAATGTGCGTATTCGATAGACCGCCGCGCTGAAAGTCAAAAGTCGATAGTCGAAAGAACGTTTCGCTCAAAATAATAAATAATGATATATATGAAGAAAATTGTAATTTTAGGAGCAATTGCTATGAGTATGTTAGCATGCAACAAGACCAATCCGCTAATTGATCAACCCGCCACGCCATTTGGTGTACCGGCGTTCGACCAAGTGAAGTTAGAACATTATATTCCTGCCTTCGAGGAGGCTATCCGCCAGGACAAAGCAGGAATAGATGCTATCGCCAATAACACAGAGGCACCTACGTTCGAAAATACCATCGTTGCTCTGGATCGCAACGGCGAACTGCTGGAGCGCGTATCAGGCGTGTTCTTCAACGTGCTGGAGGCTGACGGTAACGACGAGATGGACGCTATAGCCGAGAAAATGAGTCCGATGTTATCGGAACTGTCGTCGTACATCACGCTGAACGACAAACTGTTTGAGCGCGTCAAAGCCGTATATGACCAGCGCGAGAGTCTGGATCTGACTCCCGAGCAGATGCGCCTGCTGACCGAGACCTACAAAGGTTTTGCCGACAACGGTGCGAACCTGCCTGCTGACAAGAAGGAACGCCTCAAACAGATCAACGAAGAACTCGACCTACTCTCACTGCAGTTCGGAAGAAACGTTGTAGCCGAGACGAACAGCTGCCAGCGTTTCGTAACCAACGAAGAAGAACTGAAAGGTCTGCCCGAGAGCGCCAAGGCTGCGGCTGCCGAAGAGGCTGCAGCTGCCGGACATCCGGGAGAGTGGATGTTCACGCCCAAGCGTACATCGTTTACACCTGTACTGCAATACTGCGAGAACCGCGAACTGCGCAAGCAACTGCTGATGGATTATACTACTCGTGCCAACCACGACAATCAGAACGACAACAAAGCCGTTATCATCCGTGAGATGGAACTTCGCATCGAGAGAGCCAAACTATTCGGCTACGACAATCCTGCCGACTATATCCTGAAGGACTGCATGGCGAAGGACCACCAGACCGTTGACGCTTTCCTGCAATCCGTATGGGTTCCCTCGCTGGCTGCTGCCAAGCGTGAGGCTGCAGAGTTGCAGAAACTGTTGGACGCTGATCTGCCTGGCGAGAAACTGCAACCTTGGGACTGGTGGTACTATGCCGAGAAACTGCGCAAAGCCAAATATGCACTGGACGAGGAAGAGATCAAGCCATACTTCGAACTGAGCAATGTACGCAAAGGCGCGTTCGGCGTGGCTACCAAACTCTATGGCTTGCAATTCGAGCCGCTGCAGAATATGCCGGTGTATAACCCCGAGGTAGAAGTATTCAAGGTGACCGATGCCGACGGCGAACTGATAGGTATCCTCTACACCGACTATTTCCCGCGTGCAGGCAAACGTCCGGGTGCTTGGATGAACAATATCATGACGCAATACGTGGATGCCGAGGGCGTTGATCATCGCCCTGTGATTATCAACGTAGGTAACTTCAACAAACCTACAGCCGGCAACCCGTCGCTGCTGTCGATGGATGATGTAGAGACGCTGTTCCATGAGTTCGGACACGCTCTGCACGGACTGCTGAGCAAGGCACACTACAAGAACCTGAGCGGCACGAACACACCGCGTGACTTCGTAGAACTGCCCTCACAGTTCATGGAGAACTATATTTACGAACCGGAGGTACTGAAGACTTACGCCTTCCACTATCAGACAGGCGAGGTTATTCCTGACGAACTGATTCAGAAGATCAATGCTGCCGGCAAGTTCAATCAGGGCTTTGTAACGACAGAGCTGCTCTCCGCATCTATCCTGGATATGGATTTCCACGAACTGACTACAGCCGAAGGCTTGGATGTGAACGCCTTTGAGGCAGAGAGCCTGAAGAAAATGGGTATGATCGACGAGATCATCGTTCGCTACCGTCCTACGTTCTACAACCATATCTTCACTACGGGCTACGAGGCTGGTTACTACAGCTATACCTGGTCAGCCGTGCTGGATGCCGATGCGTTTGCCGCATTCAAGGAGACAGGCAACCTGTTCGACCCGACTACAGCCGCCAAGTTCCGCCACCTGCTCGAGCAAGGCGGCACACGCGATGCACAAGAGCTTTACCTCGAGTTCCGCGGCAAAGAGGCTGATCCGAAATTCCTGCTGCAACGTAAGGGATTTGTGGAATAAGCGGTTAAACTGTTAAACTGCTAAGCCGTTAAATTGTTAGTGAGATACTGGCTGCGACATATTACCCGGATGAGCGTACCAATGGCATTGCTGCTGTTGGTATGCGCCTCGGGTATGTGGGTGATTGACTACATTCGTATGCCCGAGTTGTGGGGAACGATACTTGGCAGCCAGTTACTGACTCTGTTCAGCGGTTTGCTGCTGTGTATGACTCTGTACCGCGCCAAGGTCAGCGAAGATTTTTCGCTGCTGCCGGCAGTGTTGTATGTGGCTGCAGTTGGCGTTTTGCCGAACTTGCGTGAGCACTGGGAACCGCAGCTGATAGCCGCTATCCTGCTGATTTTCCTGCACGCTACACGCAACATGACGGATAATCATGAGCCCAACAGCATGGTTATGCTAATGACTATCCTGCTATGCATAACGGCTCTGTGGGTGCCCGACGCTATATGGTGCATACTGATGCTGTGGCTGGTAGTGCTGCTACAAGGCACGTTCACACTGCGTACGATTGTTGCATCTCTGCTGGGAGCAATCCTGGTAGGAATATACTACGTAATCATGCTATACTTTGATATAGTGGATATGTGGGAATGCAACGAGTTGTTTGAGCGCGAGTGGTTCGGCGTGTCATCGCCTATATGTATAACGGCTACGGTAGGTGTGATGTACGCAGGATTCTTATGCGTGGCGGGCGGAGCGTTCAGCCGCAGTTCGTATGATCTGGTCAGCGCACGAATGCTGCTGTATCACGCTGTGATGACAGGATTGTTGTCGTCACCACTGATTGTGTTTACAACAGTCGATCAGGATATATGGGTACTGCTGCCGCTTTCGTTATCCGCAACAGCGGGAATATATATGCTGCAGCACGAGAGTGAAAGTCGCGGAGTAAGTCTGCTGCTGTATCTGATCGGGGCTGTAGCGTTGTATATGTGGATTGTATTGGTACTTTAGGAGTGCAAAAACAACTGCTCTGAATATGTTTGCTGAAGAACAAGAACGTGTATTGTTGTGCGAGGATGATACGGCTTTAGGCTCGTTGCTGGCGGATTATCTGCGCCGGCTGAACTATGAAGTGACCTTGTGCAACAACGGAGAGGATGGTTGGGACGCGTTCCGCCAGCGGCAGTACGATATATGTCTGCTGGACATCAATATGCCCGAGAAGAACGGATTTGAGTTACTCGAAGATATACGTAACATGGGCAGCGAAGTGCCGGTACTGTTTCTGACCGAGCGCAAGGCGATAGAAGATATAGTGAAAGGATATAACCTTGGATGCGACGACTATCTGACCAAACCCTGCCCGATGGATATCCTGCTGTGTAAGATGCGCGCTATACTCAGGCGCTGCCAACTGAGCAAGAAGAACAACGAGGTGGAGTTTGATTTGGGAAACAAACACTTTGATTCCGTCCGGCAGATGTTAGGCGAGACACATCTGCCGTCCAGAGAGAGCGACCTGCTGCTTATCCTGTGCAGAAACATCAATCAGACTGTTGACCGCAATCTTATCCTCAGACAATTGTGGCACCAGGAGTCGTACTTCGCCAGCCGAAGTCTGAGCGTGTATATCAATCATCTGCGCAAGCACCTGAGCGGCACAAACATGCAGATCATAGGCGTGCACGGCAAAGGGTACAGGTTAGTTGAGAGTTGAGGGTTGAGGGTTGAGTGTTGAGGGTTGAGTGTTGAGAGTTGAGTGTTTAGAGAATTGATATGAAACGAATATTGGTAATACTGACCGGCGGAACGATTACGATGGTTCGTAATCATGAGTCGGGTGCATTGCGTCCGGCGGATGTAGAGACGTTCAAGGCGTTTGTGCCGGAACTGTTTGCCGGCAGTGTGGATATAGAGATGCTGCCGTTCAATCCGCTGATCGACTCATCGGATGTGAGTCCGCAGAACTGGGCAAGAATGGCACATACCGTGGCGGATAACTACAGCAAGTACGACGGATTTGTTGTGCTGCACGGCACGGATACCATGTCCTATTCGGCATCGGCATTGTCGTTTATGCTGGAGAATCTGAGCAAGCCGGTTGTGTTCACCGGTTCGCAGTTGCCGGTAGGCGTGCTGCGCTCGGATGCCAAGGAGAACCTACTGACGGCAATAGAGATAGCCGCAGCAACAGGCAATGACGGCAAACCGATGGTTCCGGAGGTAACAATCTTCTTTGAGGATAGTCTGTTCCGTGCCAACCGGGCAACAAAAAAGAACGCCGAGCACTTTGAGGCGTTTGACTCATACAATTATCCGTCGCTTGCCAAAGCCGGCGTACATATCCAGTACCGCCCTCATCTGATCCACTATCCGCAGAAGCAGAATGCACCGCTGTTCGTTCATACAAAGACCTGTACGGATGTAGCCATACTGAAGTTGTTCCCGGGAATCAATGAATCGGTAGTACGTGCTGTACTGAACACCGAAGGACTGAAAGGCGTAGTGCTGGAGACGTACGGTTCGGGTAATGCGCCTTCGGCACAATGGCTGTACAAGGCACTAAAGGAAGCGACAGAACGCGGAGTAATCATTGTGAACAAAACGCAATGTTCGATGGGTTCGGTAGATATGGGTCAATACGAGGTGGCAAGAAACCTGCTGAAAGCAGGCGTGCTATCCGGCTACGACATAACGACAGAAGCGTTGCTGACAAAAATGATGACACTGTTTGGCGAATCACCCGACGACATAGAGCGGGTAAAACATCAATTGAGCGTTTCTATCTGCGGAGAAATGACTGTAGTAAATTGAAAAAACGTTCCGTTCGATCGGGGTTTTATCGAGGGAATCTCGAGAGTAAAAGCAAAAAGAACAACAAAAAAGTGGTGCGGGATTCGCACCACTTTTGTTTTGGTTATTACCATCCGATTAGCGGATTTGTACGCCCTGGAGGTTGAAGAGTTTGTTGTCACGAACGATGTAAACAACGCCATCCATCATAACCTTCTTAGCCTCAACGCCGAGAGCAATGTTCTCAACGCCGGTCTCATTCTTAATGGTCAGCTGCGCACCTTGAGCGATTTGATAGGAGTGCTTGGTCTCACCATCTTTCTCATAAGTCGTGTGGCTCAAGTTACCAACAACCAGAACTTTATCATGCTCCTTCAGAGCAGCACCGTCCTCAGCCGAGCACTTTGCGCGGTAAGCCTGGATGTCACCATACGTAGAAGTCGGATCATCGTTCAGCCAAACGGTAACATTTCCGTAATTCGAATCATACGGAGTCTTGATACTTGCTACATAGCAAAGCACAGCTACTTTCTCCGTTGCGCCTACCGCAAGAGCCTGGCATTTTTCCAGAGCCTCTGCTGCGGTGATAGTAGTAAGTTCCTCTGCAGGTTGCTCGGGGCGCTCAACTTTCTCAAGGATAGTTACAACACCTCTTTTGGTAGTCTCAAGCAGGCCGTTATAGTTAGTCAATGTAGCCTTAACACTAACTTTGTCACCTACATAAACCATCTCAGAAGGAACGCCCTGATAAATCTCAAGTGCACCATCAGCATTGGAGGCAGCTGTTCCCTTCTTGTCAGCAATCCAGAAGATTTGGTTGCTATACTTTGACCAACCACCGTCTGTAGCAGCATCTGCACCTGCATAAGCGGTTACGTAACCTACTACTTCGTACTCCTCAGCAGTAGTAGCACCTTGCTCCAATTGACCGGCTATTTGCAAAGCCTGAGCAACTGTGATCTGCTCTGCACTTACCGTCATAGCGATGCATGCAATAGCAATAAATGAGAATAATTTTTTCATGATTTTTAGTTTTATTGTTAATAAAAATTGGTTAGTTATGTTATAAAGCATAAAAAATGCGTTATTTCACATAAGCGGTACAAAGGTACAACTTTTTTTTGATAAAAGCAAATTTATTTGCAAGATTTTTTAAAATAAATGCTTTTTTTGTGCAAAAAGGGATAATATTTGCAGAAAAGGGATAATATTTGCAGAAAAGATATATTATTTACAAAGAAGGACGCTTGTTTGGCGTCCTTCTTGAATTTGGTTGAACAGTTTGGCAAATGTTGTATATTTGCTATAAACAAACCGAACTGTTGTTACTTGATGCGTTGGCCGTTGACATCGAAGATAACGTTGCCGCTCTTGATGATCACGTTACCGTTCTCAATAGCCTTGAGAAGTTTATCGGTAAGTTTGGTGTTCTCAACAGCATCATACGGTTGAACGTAGGTGAATTTGACGGTAGATCCATTGTAGGACTTAGCCTGCACCTGAATACCATCTTCAGTAATAGTTACGTTACCCGAAACCAGGTAATAGGGATAATAATATTCTTTACCGTCTTCAGGATCAATAAAGGTAACGCCGAAGTAGCAGCCGTAGTCATACCCATCCTCATCGCCACCCGGGGAAGCGAAGAACGTACCTTCCTCTTCCGAGTCGTTGATCTGATATTCACCGGGCTCAACAAGATCTTCAGAAGAGATGATCAAGTCCATTGAAGCAAAGTAACTTCCGTCTGCACTTTCGAAGTACATAGCCACTACACCCAATTCAGCGGTATAATCCTCTACTTCGGCTGTAGACATTTCAACATCGAAGGTCGATACTTCCTCGGGTTCGTAATCGTAGGAGAATTCGCCTTCACTGCCACCACCTTCGCCTTCGCTGCTACCACCTTCGCCGAGGGTAACAACAATAGCTGTAAAGCACAATTGCCCAGCTTTTGTACTTTCTGTTCCATACGATGCTATATCACCTACAGTCAACGTAACCGAATTAGCAGAACCTGTCCATTCAGCCGTAAAGTCAGGATCGCCGGCTACAACTACAGATCCCACATTTGCGGTAAGCGGTGCAAGACGATTCTTACCTTTGTCAGAAATAGTGAAAGAGATAGATGTAATGTTTTTAGTAGCCTCGATTGTAATCGAGCCTTTAGCATACACGCGAAGGTCTTTACCTGTTGCATTGTAAGCGGGAGCCGTTTGACCTGCATTTTTAGCAGTCGAAACAGATATTCCGGAAGTTTGATCCGTAAAACTTACATCAGCAAAATCCTCCATAGTGAGGGTAACCGTCTCAGCCATCATGCTACCTGCGAAGAGCACGGCGGCGAGAATTGAGAAAAATTTCTTCATGATTAGTAAGAATTAATAGATTGGATTTATAAAGCCTGGGTGTGCCTTGTGACACACCCAGGCAGTTGAATGCTGATCAAATTTTAACAATGATGTACAGCATGTTTGTTATGCTTAGAGTTGTACGCCAAGAACATTGATCATCTTACCATCACGTATGATTACTACCTGACCGTTGATAACAGTCTTAACGGCTTTAACCTCAGGTTTGGTATTGATGAGAGCAGTAGCTTCGTCAGTACCCTTGTCGTTGTAAACGGTAAATATAATCTCGTTGCTCTCGCAGATAACAGAAACCTCAGTCTCTTTAGCCGTGAAAGCTGAGAGATAGAATAGTATACCAGCACCTTCCTTAACATACTTACTTTCGGGCAGAGATATTTCGCCAAATGCAGTGCTTGGGAACGTGAGGTAGATACCAGTTTCAGCAGCCCATCCTGGTTTTTGTATGTTCACTATGCCGGGTTGTTCGCCATCCTTGCAAACCTTGAATTGGTTGCCAAATGTTTGCTCAGGACTACCGTCACCAAGCCATTCAATATTCTCCCATTCGCAGTTGGAAACTACTATATCGGCAGGCTCAAATGCTACGAGATAGTTGTTCTTGTCAAATTCTTTAGTACCATTATAATCCTTCAGTGTACCAAATACCACCACTTTGTCGCCAACAGCGAGGTCGTCTTGTGCTTCAAATTTTCCACCGTTCATTGCAAGTCCGGCATACACCTCAAGTTCGTTTGCTTGTTCACCATTGTCAGAGATCGAATAAGTGATTGATCCGTATTTGGAGTTGAAGCTTTCTACCTTGCTAACAATACCTTTAACATATTGGTTTGCTACAGGTGTAGAGAGGTCGAGATCAAGTGCTTGTGCAACGGTCAGAACAGTACCTTTGGTGAAAGTTTTCTCAGCAACATCGCTCTTATCCTCACCCTTGATAGCGATAGCCTTAACAGTGGTAGTAGCGTTTATTTCGAACGGAGCAGCATATAGAGCAGATTCAGCGGTAGGCTCAGCACCATCGAGTGTATAATATACATTTGCACCTTCGGTAGAGCAAGCAATGGAGATTTCAGCAGTCTCGTAGAAAGATTCCTCACCTGTGATAACAGGAGTAGAAACAGCGGGAGCAGCGCCAGCCTCGTAATTGATTGTAATTTTGTTCAATTGTAATTGAGTGGTAGCACCTGTTGTGGTGTTCTGAATAGAAAAAGATGCTGCATTAATTGCATACGCACCATTTGCTTCTGTTACTACAGTTTCACCTGCTTTCACCACGAAAGTTGCAGTCTGCTTAATGTCCAGTACGATAGAAGTAATCGTGCCACTTGCGATACTCACAGTAATGATATTTCCTTTACCTGAGTTTTTGTCAGCATAAAGGCGAATGTCATTGGCTTTATTCAAACCAGGAAGATTTTGACTAGATCCTTTGTCAGCCAAAACAGTAAACAAATTAGCATCCAAGCCTAATGTAGCTGCATTGTTGGCACCATCACCTACCATGTTTGCAGTAACGCCACCTGTGTACTGCAATACAGCCTCAGCAGCCATCATGCTGCCTGCGAAGAGAACGGCAGTGAAAATTGAGAAAAATTTCTTCATGATTGTTTGATTTTTTAAGTTAACAAAAATTGGTTAATTATGTTGTAAAACATTATTATTCGCTAAAAATCCAATTGTCGTTGCAAAGATACAAAATAATTTTGATAAAAGCAAATTTATTTGC
>CALZOG010000035.1 GCA_945827635.1 uncultured Bacteroidales bacterium | reverse complement strand
TCGGTACGCAGCCTGCGGTGGAGGCAATATGGTGCTTGACTGGGTGCTGTACTTCCTGATGTACAATTTTGTGGTCGGACATGAACTCGTTTATCTCAGTTTGGCAGGTCACTCGCTTTGCCTCACGCCGCATATAGCCTCGCTGTGTATAGTGTTCCCAATAACGCTGCTGACCGGATTCTGGTTGAATAAGTATGTCACGTTTACCCAATCATCCCTGCATGGCGCACGCCAGCTTGGCAGATATATAATGATAGTTGGAGTCAACCTCGCAGTCAACTACTTCGGTCTCAAATTGCTGGTTGAGCATTTTGCCTGGTATCCCACGCCCTCTAAGATCTGTATAACCCTGCTAACGGTTGTTATCAGTTTTCTCGGGCAGAAATATTTCACTTTCCGCCGATGAACAGTCTCAGCTTATCCGAATTATGTGCCCTGCTTGACGAGCGTATCCGTGACGGCCTTCCCGGTACGTATTGGGTGCGTGCCGAGATTGCTTCGCTTACCGATCGCGGACATTGTTACCTCGAATTGGTGGAAAAAGGCAATCAGGGTATCTTTGCCGCCAAGATTCGTGCTACCTGCTGGAGCAATACCTGGCAGCTCATATCCGCCTATTTTCAGCAGGAGACAGGCAAACGTCCCGAACCGGGCATGCAGGTGCTGGTGGAGGTCAGTGTGGATTTTCACCCCATATACGGTCTAAGCCTGAATATCCGTAATATCGACCCTGCCTTTACCCTGGGCGACCTGGCACGCCAGCGCCAACTCACTCTGCAACAACTGGAGAAAGACGGTGTGCTGGATATGAATAAATCCCTCACATTGCCTACGCTTATCCGCCGTATAGCCGTTATCTCTGCCGAGGATGCAGCCGGCTACGGCGACTTCTGCCACCAACTGACGGATAACCCGTACCGCCTGCTGTTCAGCACTCAACTCTTTCCTGCCGTCATGCAGGGCGAACAGGCGGCTCGATCGATCATCAACGCACTCAGTGCCATTGCCGGGGTGGCCGACGACTTCGATAGCGTGGTTATCATTCGCGGTGGAGGTGCAACTACCGATCTTACTTGTTTCGACGATTACTCCCTTGCCTCGCATTGTGCACAGTTTCCGCTGCCTATCTTGTCGGGTATAGGTCATACGCGCGACGTGAGTATCGTGGATATGGTGGTGCATCAGTCGCTCAAGACGCCTACCGCTGTAGCCGAAGCACTCATCGACCACAATGCCCGCCAGCTCGTCCGTATTGACGAACTGCGCCAGCGTCTGGCGCATGTAGCCACGCAGATGGTAGCCCTCCGCCGCAGGCAGATCGAACAGCTGCGCCTCACTCTGCAATATACGGTCAGCAACACGATTCAGGCAGAGCTTGGCAAACTTCGAATGTTCGAGCAGGCTGTCCGACTGCACTCGCCCGAACAGATTTTCAGGAAGGGCTACTCTCTTACTTTGTGTGATGGCAAGGTCCTCCGCCACGCTGCCGACGTACCCGCAGGTACAACCATCACCACCGTTCTTGCCGACGGCGAACTGACTTCCGTTACCCAATGAGCAAACAGCAGTGGATAGGATTGGTAATCGTCCTGCTGATGGTTACGGCAGTAGAGACGTGCGTATATTTGACCCGCAAGTGGCAGGCTGCTCACCCTGCGCCCGAACTTTTTGCACTTCAGCCCGAGCGCGAACAGGCTTTCCTCAGTTACCTCGATTCGCTGGACGAGTCGGAGCGTGCCGCCAGACGTGCACAATATGCCTCCCGTTATCAGCAACCCGTTATCCATCTGCAGCCTTTTGACCCGAATACTGCCGACAGTACACTGCTTGTAACGGTCGGACTCAAACCGTGGATGGCACGCAACCTGATCCGCTACCGCAATGCCGGCAAGGTTTTTCGCCGTCCTGAAGACCTGCAACGGCTGTACGGTATGAACGACTCGCTCTACTCCACTCTTCTTCCGTTCATACAGATCGACACTGCCATGTTCGCAAGTTCTTTTGGGATTGGCAATATTATATCGGACACCGATACTGTCATTACCGCTTATACTCCACGTATCAAACGTGACACGATTCTTGACCTTAACACTGCCGATACCACCGAACTTATGCTATTGCGCGGTGTAGGCAGGTTCACCGCTATGCAGATCATCCGTTACCGCCAGGCCTTGGGTGGCTATTATTCCACCTCCCAACTCTATGAGATCAGCGAGATTGCCAATGATCGTATCGACAGTCTCCTTCCGCACCTCTATGCCGATACGTCGCTCATCACACCGATTGACGTCAACCGCGCCTCTGTCAAGCAACTCTATCGCCATCCGTATATCTCTTACAAGCAGGCTGAGCAACTTTATGACCTCAGGCGGCGCAAACTCCGCCTCCACTCACCCGACGAACTGTCTGCCGTCTTTTCGCCCGACGAAAGACAACGACTACTTCCATACCTGCGTTTCGACGGCAAATAATACATGCGAAGATACAATTATTGTTTCTCAGGCACAACAAAATGCACGTATTTAGCCGAAAAATTTGCAAATGTCAAAATATTATTGTAACTTTGCAGAAATCGTTAATAAATCGTAAATACCTTTATGCGTACCCAAGAAGAATTACAAGGCGTGAGTCTGCTGGGCAACAAGCGTGCTGCTATCCCCACTACTTATGCGCCGGAGATACTGGAGTCGTTTGTCAACAAGCATCCTGACAACGAGTACCTCGTTACTTTCCACTGTCCCGAGTTCACCACGCTCTGCCCGCTCACCGGGCAGCCGGATTATGCCACTATCATCATCTCGTATATCCCGCGCGAGCGGATGGTGGAGAGCAAGTCTCTCAAGCTCTACCTGTTCTCTTTCCGCAACCACGGTGATTTCCACGAGGATTGTGTGAACATCATCATGAAGGATCTGGTCAAACTCATGGACCCTAAGTACCTTGAGGTCACAGGCCTGTTCACTCCCCGTGGAGGCATACGTATCTATCCGTTTGCCAACTATGCCGATGCCGACCATCAGGATCTTAAACTGCAACGCCTGCGCGAGCAGTGCTCAGCCGCTATGCGTGAAGAACTGCGATAAACCGATGAAAGACAGCATTATCATAGTATCCGGAGGTATGGACTCCGTTACCATGCTCTACGACTATGCCGACTCTATCGCTGTGGCGTTGAGTTTTGACTATGGCAGCAATCATAACCGCAAGGAGCTGTCGTTCGCAGCATATCATTGCGAGCGGCTGGGTATAGAGCATATTATTATTCCCCTTGGGTTCATCAAGCAGTATTTCCACTCCTCGCTCCTCTCCGGTGCAGCGGATATACCTGAAGGCAAGTACGACGATGATAACATGCGATCCACCGTTGTACCGTTTCGCAACGGTATAATGCTCGCCATTGCTGCCGGCATGGCGGAAGATCGTAACCTGAGCCGCATACTCATGGCTAACCACAGCGGTGATCATGCTATCTACCCCGATTGCCGGCCGGCGTTCGTCAATGCACTCGCCGGAGCAGTGCGCGAAGGTACATATAACGGAGTAGAACTGTTCACCCCTTATACCAATTGGACAAAGACGGATATAGCACGCCGGGGCAAACTGCTCGGTGTTGATTATGCCAAGACTTGGAGTTGCTACAAGGGCGGCGACAAGCACTGCGGCAAGTGCGGCACCTGTCAGGAGCGACGCGAGGCACTCGCACTCGCCGGCATCGCCGACCCAACCGAATACGAACAATAATCTTATCTTTCAACTTTCACCTTTCAACTGCCATGATTGAGGTTAAAGATATCCATAAGTCCTTCGGTAACCTGCACGTCCTGCAGGGGGTATCGCTCACTATCAATAGGGGCGAGATAGTGTCTATCATCGGCAAGTCCGGTGCCGGCAAGACAACCCTGCTGCAGATCATCGGTACACTCGACCGACCTGATAGTGGCAGCGTAACGATCGGTGGTACCGATGTTTTGCGTCTTGGCGAGAAAGACCTGGCGGCGTTCCGCAATACACATATCGGATTTATCTTCCAGTTCCACCAGTTGCTGCCGGAGTTTACGGCACTCGAGAATGTCATGCTGCCGGCACTCATACACCGTGATAACAGTCGTGATGCACGTATGCGTGCCGAGCAACTGCTTACTGACCTCGGGCTTGCAGGACGACTCTCGCACAAGCCTAACGAACTCTCCGGAGGTGAACGGCAGCGCGTAGCCGCAGCCAGAGCAATGATGATGAACCCTGACGTCATCCTTGCCGACGAACCGTCAGGCAGCCTTGACGAAACGAACAAACGCGAACTGCACGCACTGCTGCAGCATATGCGCACAAAGTTCGGGCAGACCATTGTCATTGTTACACATGACAAGGAGCTGGCGGCCATATCCGACCGAATAATCGAACTCAAAGACGGAAAGGTACTGTCGTGATTTCGCGAATGACTCATATCTGTTTTGCGGCACTGCTGCTCACGGCTGTGCTGTTCGCCGGTTGTCAACCAAGGCGACAGTATTTCCCGCGCACTATGCCCGAACAGACCGTGCAGATCATCCGTTTTGACTCAGCTCTGCTGTCCGTTCGTACCGACTCTGCCGATGCAGATATTCGTGCCCTATATAGCGCCTACCCTGAGTTTATGCCGGTCTATCTTGAGCAAGCTTTGGGTGTAGCGGCACGCGATACAGCCTATCTCATCGATGCCCTGCCGCTGTTCATTCATGACACTACGTATGGCTTTGAACATACTAACCGCTTTGTGCTGCAGACCTTTTCCGATATGCAACCCGTACAGCGCGAACTGTCCACTGCCTTCACGCGAATAGCCTATCTCTACCCCGACATCCGCGTGCCGCAGATATACACTTTTGTCAGCGGATTCAATGCCTCCGTACTCTTCCTCGATAATGCCGATATGGCGGTCGGGCTGGATATGTATCTCGGCAGCGATTATCCCTACTACAATCAGGTCGTTTACAACTACCAGAAGCAGACTATGCGTCCGTCGTGCCTCGCCACCGATCTGGTCAGTGCCTGGCTGTTTGCCACTTTCCCTTATGCCGGTGCCAAAAGCCGGCTTATCGATAACATGCTCTACCGCGGCAAACTTATGTATGTCTGCTCCACACTCATCGATTTGCCACCCTATGAGATCATGGGTTATACACGTGAACAATGGCAGTGGTGCGAGCGCAACGAACGGCAGGTGTGGAATCGTATAATGGATAAGCGTGATCTGTTCAAGACCGAACAACTCCTGCTCACCTCCTACCTCAACGACGCACCGTTCACCGCCGAGATATCTCAGCAGGCGCCGCCGCGTATCGGTACATGGATAGGCTGGCGTATAGCCGAGAGTTTTATGTTGCACCACCCGGAGGTTACTCTGCAGCAACTCATAGCCAACCACGATGCGGAAGCTATCCTGCGCGACAGTTATTACAAACCATAGCAACAACCTCTTCATGCTGCATAACCTACCAACGCAATGAACCGTTCAGACTTCCCCATACTTGCCCGACAGGTACACAACCGACCGCTCGTCTATCTCGATAACGCTGCTACTTCACAAAAGCCGCAAGTCGTTATTGATGCTGTCACCGAGGCTTATACCACCTGGAATGCGAATATCCACCGTGGCACGCATCACCTCAGTCAGCTTGCTACCGCCAAACACGAACAGGCGCGTGCCGCTCTGGCGCAGTTCATAGGCGCTGCGGCACCTGCCGAGGTCCTTTTCACCCGCGGTACCACCGAGGCGATTAACATGCTCGCATTCTGCTTTGGCGAGGCGTTCATCACTCAGGGTGACGAGATCATTGTTTCTGCTCTTGAGCACCACTCGAACATCGTTCCCTGGCAGATGCTCTGTCAGCGCAAGCAGGCAGTACTCAAGGTCATACCTCTGCGCGACGATCTCACCCTCGATACCGATGCGTTCCGCTCCCTGCTCTCGCCACGCACCAAGCTCGTCAGTGTAGCACACGTAAGCAACGTGCTGGGGATCATCAACCCCGTTCAGGAGATCATCCGCCTGGCGCACGCCCAAGGCGTACCGGTCTGCATCGATGGCGCACAGTCTGCACCGCATATGCCTGTCAATGTTACGGATCTTGACTGCGATTTCTTTGCCTGCTCTGCACATAAGATGTACGGTCCTACCGGCATAGGGCTGCTCTATGGCAAGCAGCACTGGCTTGAGCAGTTGCCGCCGTATCAGGGGGGCGGAGAGATGATCGAACATGTCCGCTGGTCAGGCACCACCTACAACACACTTCCTTATCGCTTCGAGGCAGGTACACCCGATTATGTCGGTGCCTATGCCTGGGGCGTTGCCGTACAGTATATCCTGGATTGCGGATGGCAACGGATCTTGCAGCACGAGCAGGACCTCGCTGCTTATGCTGAAGAATCTCTCGCGCGCATTCCCGGTGTACATATCTATGCCGGTCGCCAACCCAAGGCCGGCGTTCTTTCGCTCAATGTCTATACCCCGCAGGGCACACTTATCCATCCTTTTGATCTCGGTACGCTCCTCGACCATCAGGGCGTTGCCGTACGTACAGGACACCACTGCGCCGAACCGCTCATCAATCATCTTGGTGTACCCGGCACACTCAGGATCTCGTTCGGGTTATACAACACCCGTGAGGATATCGACCTGTTCATCGCTGCACTGCAACGCGCCATGCAAATGTTAGCCTGATCATCACCTCGCCCACCCGCTATCCGGCTTATGCTCAGACGTTGGGGATACATTGCTGTGTTGCTGATAGTCGGTTTATCGCAAGTATATGGTTTTCGCATTGTTTCGTACAATGTCGAGAACCTTTTTGATTGTACCCCTGACAGCACGTACGACGATAGCGAGTTCACTGCTGAGGGCATGCGTTGTTGGACTCCGGCACGCTACTACGCCAAGCGTGAGCGTATAGCCCGTACGATTGTCAACATTGGCGGTTGGACAGGCGTTGCGCTGGTTGGGTTATGCGAGGTGGAGAACGAGCGCTGTGTGCGTGACCTGTGCAGGCAGAACCTCAAAGCCCTGCCGTACTCCTATGTGCATTTCGATAGTTCGGATCCGCGAGGTATAGATGTGGCACTGCTGTACCGTACCGATATGTTCCGCATCCTTCATGCCTGTCCGCTGCGTGTTCCCACGTATGACGATGAACGCCCGACGCGTGACATATTGTACGTATCCGGTACGATGCCCGAGGGCGACACCCTGCACGTGTATCTGTGTCACCTGCCCAGTCAGTTGGGCGGTGCTGCGCGTGTATCTTTGCGCCTGAGAACCAAGCAGGTGATCGCTGCGCATATCGATAGTGTGTCAGCCCATGCGCCACGTGCAAGGATAGTGGTTATGGGCGATATGAACAGTGCGCCACAGAACGATCTGCCCGGTATGACCAACCTCATGCTCTCCGCTCAGCAGAAAGGTATAGGCACCTATAAGTATCAGGGCGTATGGAGTTGTATAGATCAGTTTTATGTATCTGCATCGTTGGCGGATACGGTGCAGGCAACCGTTTATGACGCACCGTGGCTGCAGACTACGGATGAACCGTTTACGGGTTATAAGCCGTGCCGCACCTATGTCGGTTACAGGTATCAGCCGGAGGGCTACTCCGATCACCTGCCTATAGTATTGGATATACCCGACCACAGCGACAGCACTGTACCCGATGTGCCTATTGCCGGGATACTCGAGGATATCTATTCGCAGATCACCGAGGATGCAGCCGAGGGCAGTACCCGGGATTTTGAGTCGCTGTCGGATGAACTGCTCTCGCTGATGGCACACCCCGTTCCGCTCAACGAAGGCAGTTACGACGCATTGGCTGAACTGCCGTTCCTGAGCGAGTCGCAAATAGGCAATATACTGCTCAAGGTTAATGACATGCCCATGCAGAGCCTGTACGAACTGCAACTCGTCAGCGGACTGAAGGATTATGAGATACGCAACCTGTTGCCGTTCGTACAGGTGGGTGAACCGCAGCCCGAGCCAATATACCCGCGTGAGTTGGTCGCCTACGGCAGGCACGACATCAGTTTGCGAACCGATGCCAGAAACATCGAGGGTTATGAGGGTTCCGACCCCGTGTACGTGCAAGCCAAGTACGGCTATCAGTTCAAGCGGCAGATCGCAGCCGGTGTTACACTTCGCCGACCGCAAGCCGGAGGCTGGCACGATCTGCAGTACGGCGGATATGTGCAACTGAGCAATATAGGTCACCTCCAGCGTTTGGTGGGCGGTTGTTATCAGGTGCGCTTCGGGCAAGGCCTGGTCACCAACCAATTCTTCCACACCGGCAAGAGCAGCCGTGTGATGCTTACGGGCAGCGGACGGCAGGGACTCAGCAAGGTGTCCTCGGCTGGCAGCGAGCGTTATCAGGGTATAGGTGCTACGTTCACCGCCGGCAGGCATACCGAGCTCAGCGCCTGGTACTCGGTGGATAGCAACAAGGTCTGGCATCACGCCATAGGCGCTAACGTCAGTGCCAACTTCAGTCACCTGCGTGTAGGGGTAACCGTGATGGAACATCTGTACTCCGATTCGCTGCCGGTGCGTAATACGTACTATAATCAGGCATATTTTCGCGGTAGGCACCAGTTGGTGGCAGGTGCCGATGTGCGCTACTCGTGGCGTTGGGTGTACGTGTTTGCCGAACTGGCTGCGGCTGAGAACAGCCGGTGGGGCGTAGGCGGTATAGCCGGTGTCAGACTCACTCCGCTGTCCGATTTGGGGATAGTAGCCATGTACCGCTACTACTCGCCCACGTTCGATAACCGCTACGGCTACGCCTTGAGTGAGACTTCACGCCTCGGTGATGAACATGGCGGGTATATAGGTGTCGAGTACAAGGCACTGAAGTGCTGGCGTCTGTCTGCCTATGGCGATGTGTTCCGCTTTGCCGGACCCAAGTACGGCATACGCCGATCAGGAACGCTTGGCTATGACGTGTCAGGACAGGCGGATTATCTGGGCAAGTATTGCTCCGCTATGCTGCAACTGCGTAGCCGCAGCAAGGGCGATCTGCGCACGCATCGTGCCCGATTGGAGGTTATCTGTCCTGCTGACGGTTGGCGTCTTCGTTCGCGTGCCGACCTGTCGCTCGTGCAGAACACCGCCCAAACGCCGGCACTCACCTGGGGAGTGAGCATCTGCCAGGATATTGAGTATCATGTCCGTTCCATACCTATGGTGCTGCAACTGCGTCTGCAGGGGTTCGATGTTCGCAACTGGAACAATCGTATCTATACCTACGAGAATGATGTACTGTATGCGTTTTCTATTCCGGCTACCTACGGGTTGGGCGGACGCTGGTACATGAATGCTCGGTACAATATCTCCCGCCTGCTCTCGCTCTATCTGCGTGTCAGCCAGACCGTTTATCACCCGTCATGGATAGCACGCCCGCAATCGTCGGCACGCTCACTCACCCGCTCGGATATCCATCTGCTGCTGCGCGTACATCTGTAATCGTTCTGCTGTCATATCGTGCCGATTGAGCGGTACAATTGACGTTTACGGGGCAGGAAAAAGCGCCATTGCAATTTATTTTTCAAAAAAGTAGCCAAAAATTTGCAAATGTGCATTTTTTTTCGTATCTTTGTGCCGTAATTTGGTATATAGGCATCCAGTGGTGCTTGTGTGCCGAAAATCTGACAATTTAATCTTTAACAATCAATATTTATCCACATGATTTACTCGAAAGAAGTACAAGAAATGTGCGTAGTAGCCAAAGGTCCGAAGCACGGTCCTGCCCCTATCCCCGAAGAGGGCAAGTGGGTTAAGGCAACCGAGATCAAGGACATCTCGGGTATGACGCACGGTATCGGCTGGTGCGCACCCCAACAGGGCGCATGCAAACTCAGTCTGAATGTGAAAAACGGTATCATCGAGGAAGCCCTCGTTGAGACTATCGGTTGCTCGGGTATGACTCACTCGGCTGCTATGGCAGCAGAGATTCTGCCGGGCAAAACTATCCTTGAGGCGCTGAACACCGACCTCGTTTGCGACGCTATCAACACCGCTATGCGCGAGCTGTTCCTGCAGATCGTTTATGGCCGTACACAGTCTGCCTTCAGCGAGGGCGGTCTGACTATCGGTGCCGGTCTGGAAGACCTCGGTAAGGGTTTGGTATCGCAGTGCGGTACGCTCTATTCCACCAAGGCTAAAGGCGTTCGCTACCTGCAACTCACCGAAGGCTACATCACCAAGGAGTTCCTCGATGAGGACAACGAGGTTTGTGGCTACGAGTACGTACACATGGGCAAGTTCATGGACGCCGTAAAGAAAGGTGTGCCTGCTGACGAGGCTCTGAAGTCCGTTACCGGTACCTACGGCCGCACCACGAAGGAGCAAGGCGCTGTTAAATCAATTGACCCACGCAAAAACTAAGGAGGAGAGACTATGATTCGTGAAGTAAAATTTGAGTCGCAAGACCGCCGCGAGAAACAGATTCTCGCCGCTCTGAACGCTAACGGTATAGCATCCATCGAGGAGGCTAACCAGATTTGCGAACAATACGGCCTCGATCCTTACCTGACTTGCGAGGAGACACAGCGTATCTGCTTCGAGAACGCCAAGTGGGCTTATGTAGTAGGCACCGCTATCGCCCTGAAGAAAGGTTGCAAGAACGCCGCTGACGCTGCCGAAGCTATCGGTATCGGTCTGCAGGCCTTCTGTATCCCGGGCTCTGTGGCTGACGACCGCAAGGTAGGTATAGGTCACGGTAACCTCGCCGCCCGTCTGCTCCGCGAGGAGACCCAGTGCTTCGCTTTCCTCGCCGGCCACGAGTCGTTCGCTGCCGCCGAGGGTGCTATCAAGATTGCCGAGATGGCTAACAAGGTGCGTAAGAACCCGCTCCGCTGCATCCTGAACGGTCTGGGCAAGGACGCCGCTATGATCATCAGCCGTATCAACGGCTTCACCTACGTACAGACGGAGTTCGACTATTTCACAGGCGAACTGAAGATCGTTCGTAAGAAAGCGTACAGCGATGGTCCGCGTGCCAAGGTGAACTGCTATGGCGCAGATGATGTTCGTGAGGGTGTAGCTATCCTCTGGCATGAGAACGTGGATGTCAGCATCACCGGTAACTCCACCAACCCGACACGCTTCCAGCACCCGGTAGCAGGTACGTACAAGAAGGAGCGCGTACTCGCCGGCAAGCCGTACTTCTCGGTTGCATCAGGTGGCGGTACAGGCCGTACCTTGCACCCCGATAACATGGCAGCCGGTCCGGCATCCTATGGTATGACCGATACACTCGGACGTATGCACAGCGATGCACAGTTCGCTGGCTCCAGCTCCGTTCCCGCACACGTTGAGATGATGGGCTTCCTGGGCATCGGTAACAACCCGATGGTAGGTTGCACCGTTGCTTGCGCGGTAAACGTAGCTCTCGCTCTGAGTAAATAACTCCTACCACTATGGCAGACGAGAAAAAACAGCCTTCTGCAGAGAAACTGAAAGCTCTGCAGTTGGCTATGGACAAAATCGACAAGGATTTTGGCAAAGGTGCCATTATGCGCCTGGGCGACGACAAGGTGGAGGATGTACAGGTTATCTCTACCGGTAGCGTCACGCTGAACCTTGCCCTTGGTGTGGGCGGTTATCCGCGCGGACGTGTGATTGAGATCTACGGTCCCGAATCCTCCGGTAAAACAACCCTCGCTATCCACGCCATGGCGGAGGTGCAGAAGCAGGGCGGTATAGCCGCTATCATTGATGCCGAGCACGCCTTCGACCGCTTCTATGCCGAGAAACTTGGTGTGGACACCAACAATCTGCTCATTGCTCAACCCGACAGTGGCGAACAGGCTCTGGAGATTGCCGACAAACTGATCAGTTCCGCTGCCGTGGACCTGATTGTTGTGGACTCCGTTGCCGCTCTTACACCTAAGGCGGAGATCGACGGTGATATGGGTGACAACAAGGTCGGCTTGCAGGCACGACTCATGAGTCAGGCTCTGCGCAAACTCACCGCCACGATCAACAAGACACAAACAACCTGCATCTTTATCAACCAACTTCGTGAGAAGATCGGTGTGATGTTCGGTAACCCCGAGACGACCACCGGCGGCAACGCACTGAAGTTCTATGCTTCCGTACGATTGGATATACGTCGAGTAAGCCAGATCAAGGACGGTGAAGAGATTATCGGTAGCCAGGTGCGCGTGAAAGTGGTGAAGAACAAAGTGGCACCGCCGTTCAAGAAGGCTGAGTTCGACCTCATGTTCAATGAGGGCATATCCCGCTCCGGCGAGATTGTGGACCTTGGTGTAGCCAAAGGCATCATCCAGAAGTCAGGTTCATGGTTCAGCTACGACGGTCAGAAACTTGCCCAAGGTCGCGATGCTGTCAAGAAACTCCTGCAGGAGAATCCTGATCTGGCTGACGAGATCGAGGCAAAGATCATGGGCAACGGCAAAGACGTTGAGAGTTAAGAGTTGAAAGTTTAGCGTTGAATGAATGAACCATCACAGCAAATACTGACTCTTACTCCCGAGCAGGCGTATCAGGTAGCCGGGCAGTACCGCGTTGTCAAACGTTCGATCGACGCACGGCAGCGGCAACTCAAGGTGAACCTCACGCTTCTGCTTGACGATAACGGGCATCCTATACCAAAGGATGCCCCGTTGCCGTTATATACGCCGCCTGTCTATCAGGACGTTCATCATGCGCACCGGTTCGTGCGTATAGTGGGTGCCGGTCCGGCAGGACTGTTTGCTGCACTCACGCTCATCGAGCATGGCATCAAGCCTATCTTGTATGAGCGGGGCAAGGAGGTCAGTGAGCGCAAGAAAGATATAGCCCAACTCAACCGGAACATCAGTCTGAACGGTGAATCGAACTATTGCTTCGGCGAGGGTGGTGCAGGCACGTTCAGCGACGGCAAACTCTTCTCACGCTCGAAGAAACGCGGTAACATGCAGCGCGTGATGGAGCTCTTCCATTACTTCGGTGCGCCGGACACCGTTCTCTACGAGACGCACGCACACATCGGCAGCGACAAACTACCCGGTATCATCCGCGCCATGCGCGAGTGTATCATCGAGCATGGCGGTGAGATCTACTTCAACCACTGCGTCGGCGAGGCGGAACTTCGCCAATGGCTCACTGAATCGCCGGTTATCCTGGCTATCGGGCACTCGGCACACGACACCTACCGCATGCTTCACGATATAGGTGTCGCTATGGAGAACAAAGGTTTCGCCATGGGTGTGCGTGTTGAGCATCCTCAGTCGCTCATCAACCGCCTTATGTATCATCTGTCAGCGCAGCGGTCGGTCAGCAGAGCGGTCGGTCAGCAGAGCGGTCTGTCAGGCGAAGCCGATCTGATTCGCTTCATAGGCAACGCCGCCTATAGTCTCGTCACGCAGGTGGACGGCCGTGGCGTCTATTCGTTCTGTATGTGTCCGGGTGGGCACATGGTACCGGCTACGAGCAGCACCGATGCCTGCGTGGTGAACGGCATGAGTGCTTCGCACCGCAACTCGCCCTACGCCAACTCCGGCATAGTCGTCCAGATCAACCCTGAGGATATCCCATCTATCATTGCCAGCGATCCGCAGTCAGCCCTCAAACCTTCAAACCCTCAAACCTTCAAACAGGCGCAGCCGCTCTCCGGCTTGCGCGCTCAGGAGTGGGTTGAGCACCTGGCTTTTGTACATGGCGGCGCACCGGCTATAGCACCGGCTCAGCGCCTTGCGGACTTTGTTCGCGGCAAGCGTTCTGCCGACCTGCCGGCATGCAGTTACCTGCCGGGTACGCGCAGCAGTGCGCTGCACGAGTGGCTGCCGCCGTTCATTGCCAACCGCCTGCGGCAGGGCTTCCGCGATTTCGACCGCAAGTACCCGGGGTTCCTCACCAACGATGCTGTTATTCTCGCTACCGAGAGCCGCTCCAGCAGTGCCGTGCGTATCCCTCGCGACCCCGATACCTTACAATCCCTCTCCCATCCTAACCTCTATCCCTGCGGTGAAGGTGCCGGCTATGCCGGTGGTATCACCTCCTCCGCCCTCGACGGCATCAACGCCGCCCTGCGCATCGCCGCTCTGTAACTCCCATTTGTTCGCTCACCCGAGCAAGGTGAAGGCTGGCGAGCAGTGGAAGGACAACGGCTACACCGTCACCAAGACGGACTCCATGTTGAATAATGTCTTCCATCACTATACCACATAAGCAAAACCGTCTTCCTTTGCAACGCTACATCTCAGTCTTCATCCCCCGATAGATCTCCGTGAACATCCAATTGTAGAAGTGGTAATGTTTCGTACAGTCTTTTGGGAGTGAAGCCTTGTACTCCGCGTACTTCTGCTGCCAGATTCGTGCTTGCTCAATATCTTCTTCACCGAACTCCTCCGGATGATAGCACACGCGCTCGATGTCGTGCGCCATCCGCTGCGCGGCTTTGATCATCTCGCGGTTGCGCGTGGCTCCCTCCGCCCATTCTCCCTCATGGAGATGATACGTATAGACTATATGAACCTTACTTCCATCCTCATCGATCCATTTTTCTCCCCAGTAATGCCACTTGCACACTAACCGTGCACGGTTAACCTTCCCTTCTTTCACTTCATCCAGCGCGCCCCGCACCGTGTCAATTGCATCACAAAATGTTACTCTTGCCATCTTTTATTTTGTTTTGTTTTATTTTGTTTGTTATGCCGAATGTCATTCGGCGATTATTGATTGTCTTTAATAGTCTTTAATAGTTGACTCCGTCCAAACTCACCCCGTTTACGATCCGTTTACGATCCGTTTACGGGAGAATCCTAGACTTTAGTCCCACCCACAAGCCAATCACAAGCCAACATCACCCTTCCTTGCATTGCTTCTTCGGGTTCCACCCCCTGACAGTCGGCTTTTGTATTTGCGTGAGGCGAGTGAGGCTAATGAGGCTAACTCTTTATGCTGCTATTTTTCAGCGCATTACTTAGCCTCACATTAGCATCATCTGCCTACTTAGCCTCATTAGCCTCAACTTATTTTTCTGTACATTCCGCGTTGAAGTCGGCAAATTTTCCCCTCGGTCAGCCATTTCTCGTTCCAGCGTTGTGCCGTCGCCCGGGATATACCTTGCACCTTTGCTTCCGTCAGTAGTTCTTGGTGCTCATACTCCCCCTTCAGCCTTGCATACAACATCTGCTTCTGGCAGTTCGTCTCTATCTGTGGCACCAGCTCTATCTTCTCTCCTTCTATCATCTTATACGCCACCGCTGCATGCAGTATCAGTTTCCCGCCTATCATTTCTGCCGTCTCATAGTCCTGGTCGCTACAATATAATGCATCGACCAAGCTTGGGCGATCTTTGTCTCCGTCTGTTTCGTCAGCATTGAATGCTGACATCAGCTCTGCTGAATAGGCATCGACCATATATGGGCGATTTGTTATCTTCTCTGCCATCCTCATCGCCGTCAGTATCATCGCAATCCTCTCTATCTGCACCGCCATCCTGACTACCGCCGAGTGGAAGTTCTCGCCCAGCATCCCGATCAGTGCCTTGTACTCCGTACTTAGATGGGCTGCGAGACGGGACTTCTGCTCTTTGGTCAGTGACCACTCTTGTGCAGGTTGGCTGTAGAGGCGGGTGCAGAGGTTAGCGAGTTGCATACCTACCTGTCGGCTGACGGGTTCAGCGGGAGCAGAGGCCTCGACGTAGCGGCTGTCGAAGGGGTGAGTGTCGCGGACGATGAGCGGCAGCAGACGCGAGAAGTAACCGTTCTCGATGCTCGGCACGAGGTGATGGTACTGACTGAACGTGCCGGTGAGTAATACCGACAACTGCGGGCAGGGGATGACCTGCATCTCTTTGACGCGGTTATGACTGACCGTCTCGTGTTCGGCAGCCTTGCGGAGGATGGAGTTGTAAGTAGCAGCTTGCGATTTCCAGAGGTCGGTGATGACCGAGCCTTCGCTCTCGTGGACATAGCCGTGACCGCCGTTCTCGTATAGCCTCTTAAAGAACGCGGGGAAGGTGCTGTCGCCAGGGATGAGTGTCGGGTAGATGTCTTCCACGGGTCGGATCATCTCCAAGGCTTGACTGGCGATGCCTTTACCCGAAGCAGCAGCAGCCAAAATGAAACATTGCAGGTTGGCGTAATACCGCTTGCCGGTTGGTCCGTAGCGGAAGTACAGATTTGGCAGACAGGCGCTGGTGGCTGTGAGTGTAGCCATGAGCAGCATATCGCACTCGGCAGGTGTTGCGGCTTGCGAGAGCATCTTCTGCAGCGGCTCGGGAAGGGAGTTAAGGTTCAGGTACTCGATGATACGCAGATCGTCCATGTCTTGGCTGTCCTGTGCAGGCACAGCCGGTAAAATTCGATTTTTGTTCATACTTAGTATAATTTGGTGGTTACATTATTCCGAGAATACTGTGTGTTCCGTACTCCAAAATCATGCCCCTCTATAATACTTACACAAGGTGTCTATATTCCTCGCAAGGCGAATAATGGGACAAAAAACACATAACCCTCTATATTGTAGCCATTTTATGATAACTTTTAGAGGTGCTCGGAGCTCGCTTTTACGGTAAAATGGGGCGTTTATTAATAATTTTTAACATAGTTGCGAGGCATAGTTGGCATAATTTCGATATTGTTTGATAATCAGAGCAATAGACGGCGTATTTTAGATGTTTTTGGGGCACATTAAGCCTCAAAAACGGCTCGATGTAGGTCAAAACCGCCCCAAAATTGACTAAAAAACTCAAAAAAATCGCAATTTTGCTGTTTCTGTTATTTTTTTGCACTCCGGTTTGCATATTTCCCCTCATTTCCCTACCTGTTTTCCCTCTTCTCGTTAAATTTTTCACTTTTCCCCTCGAATTCTCCAAAATCTACTCTCACGATTTGCATATCTCAAATTTTTTTTGTATCTTTGCACTCCTACTTATCAAACATATCCACCCTCTCCGACCGCGAGATTGTCGCAGCACCATAGTCAAACCATAGAAAATCACAATTATGCCCGTAATTAAGCAAAAACAGATACGTCACTTTGCGTTGGATCGCTGTTTTCGTAACAAGACGAAGCGGTACTATATTGAGGACTTGTTGGCGGAATGCAACAAGGACTTGGTGCGATATGACTGCACGCCAGTGAGTGAACGGACGCTCAAATACGATATCAACGAGTTTGAGAGTATCTATCATGTGGGTGTGTTGCACCTGCGTGATGCGCATAATAGGGTATATTACCGGTATGAAGATACGAATTTCAGCATTCAGCAAGCACCCCTGACGGATGAGGAGATTGCCAAACTGAAAGACACGGTGCTGATGCTCTCGCGGCTGAAGGGATTGCCGCAGTTTGACTGGATGGCAGAGACGCTGACTGAGATAGAGACGAAGATGCACCTGAACAATCACACGGAGAGCATCATCGGTTTTGAGGGAAACGAGTATCTGCAAGGCTTGGAGCACCTGGAGACGCTGTTTAACTACATACTGAGCAAGCAGTCGATAGAGCTGACGTATCAGCCGTTTGGTCAGCCGGAGCAAGTGCTGACGCTGCATCCGTATTATATCAAGCAGCACAACAGCCGGTGGTTCTTGCTTGCGGAGGATGCGGATAAAGGTAAGATGATGAACTTTGCGCTGGACAGGATACAAGGCATCGAACCGAGTCGCGTTGCGTATAAGGAGACGGATATTGATTTCTCGGAGTATTTCGATGACGTTATAGGCGTGAGCATCCCGCAAGGCAAAGAGCCGGAACATGTGCTGCTGCGGTTTGCGTCGAGTCGGTTGCCTTACGTGCTATCCAAGCCGCTGCATCCCTCGCAGAAGACGAAAGACAAACAGCAGGGACTGATTGAGATAACCGTTATTCCCAACCGCGAACTGGAAGCGCAGATCTTGTGGTTCGGTGAGGATGTTGAGGTGCTTGCGCCTGAATCGTTAAGGCTGCAAATACAAGCAAAAATCAAAAAAATGCACGAATTATACCATAAAAATTTGCAAAATTAAGAAAAATGTAGTATCTTTGCTGCCGAAAAACAAGTTATATCGGGCTGCGAAATAGCAAAAACAAGTACTCGAAGCCCATTTAATGCAATTATGAGCGCAATTATTGGAAGAAACAAAGAGGTTGACGAGTTGAAAAAACTTGTATCAAGCCCTAAAGCTGAATTTGTAGCCATCTATGGTCGTCGCCGTGTGGGAAAGACCTTTTTGGTAGATGAAGCACTTCGCGAAGATATTACTTTTCGTCATGCCGGATTAAGTCCTATCGATGAGAATGGTAAGTCGAATAACATGAAGGCACAATTGCTGCATTTCTATCATTCTCTCTTGATTCAAGGATGGAAAGGTAGGAGCCGCCCGAAGAACTGGCTGGAGGCATTCTTTATGTTAGAGCAGCACCTGCAAACTATTGATACCGGTGCGCGACAAGTTGTGTTCATTGACGAATTGCCATGGATGGATACGCCGAGAAGCGGGTTTATAACAGCTCTGGAAGCGTTTTGGAACGGATGGGCATGTCATCGCACGAATATGATGCTCGTTGTGTGCGGTAGTGCCAATTCGTGGATGTTGGATAACTTGGTGAATAATCATGGCGGATTGTATGGCCGCACGACATACGAGATCAAACTTACGCCATTTACTTTAGCTGAATGCGAGCAGTTCTACCAGAGCCAAGGCATACAACTCTCCCGTTATGATATCGCTCAAGCAAATATGATTCTTGGCGGAATTCCGTACTATATGACATATTTTACGCGTGGTAAGAGCCTTGCGCAGAATATCGACAACCTGTTCTTCGCACAAAACGCCAAACTGAAAGACGAATTCACCAAACTCTTTGCTTCCGTATTTACTAACCCGGAGGAAATGATGCGTATCGTGCGCTATCTTGCAACCAAAAGAAAAGGATTTACACGTGAATGCATCGCTGAAGGTACAAACTTGGGGTGTAACGGGCATCTCTCCCAATGGCTCAAGGCACTGGTGGCAAGTGATTTTGTGGAGCGTTATGTGCCCTTTGGTGAAAGTAAGCGTAATGAACATTACCGCTTGATTGATCCATTCTGCTTGTTCTATCTGAAGTTCGTGGATAAGCAATCGGAAATGGATGATGCATTCTGGATGAACAATGTCGAATCGCCCAAAATCAATAGTTGGCGCGGCTTCGCTTTTGAAGATTTGTGCCTGCGCCATATTGGTGCTATCAAGCGTGCTTTACAGATTGCCGGTATATCGTCCTCGCAATCTGCATGGGCAGTAAATGGCGATGACCAGCAAGAAGGGACGCAAATCGATTTGCTTATCCAGCGAAAAGATAATGTGGTGAATATGTGCGAGATGAAATTTTATAGTGAAGAGTTCTCGGTAAATAAATCGTACCACATGAGATTGGTGCACAGGATGAATACGCTGGTGGAGAAGGTAAGTCGGAAAACAGTTATTCATAGTACGTTGGTAACTACTTATGGTTTGGCATATAACCAATACTTTGGTGATTTTGTAAATGTCGTAACTTTAGATGACTTGTTCGGATAATAAAATTGCGGCTATTTCAAAAAAAATGCACGATTTATATTCGTAGTGCAAATAGGTTGCACAACAACGCCGTTTTTTTGAACAAAAGAAACAACCTATATATTAACCTCTTTCGCCCCACAACATAGAGCAATTGTAAAATTGTGAGAGTATTTTGAAAATGAAATAGATAATATTATGGCTTGGGAAAAAGTAAAAATACAACGCGAAAACGGAGAATGGGTAGAAGCTCAAGCTCCAATTATTGTTTCTGCAAGTCGCAGTACAGATATACCGGCATTTTATTCAGATTGGTTCTTTCATCGCCTACAAGTTGGATATTCTGCATGGACAAACCCTTTCAATGGAGTAAAGAGTTACGTAAGTTATCAGAATACTCGCTTTATTGTGTTTTGGTCAAAGAATCCATATCCTCTTATTTCGCATTTGGATTATCTCAAAGAGCGTAATACGGGTTGCTATGTACAATATTCGCTGAATGATTACGTACAAGAGCACCTTGAAAAAGGGGTGCCACCGCTTGACTTCCGCATCAAGACGTTCAAGCAGTTGGTGGACAAGTTAGGCAAAGGACACGTGATATGGCGCTTTGACCCGCTCTTGCTCACTACGGACATCAGCATCGAATCCCTCTTGCAAAAGATAGAGAATATCGGCGACCAACTACAGGGATATACTGAAAAACTCGTATTCAGTTTTGCGGATATACTGCTCTACCGCAAAGTGAAAAGCAACCTTGAAAAGAACAACATACCCTATATTGATTGGACGCACGATATGATGTGCGACTTTGCACAACGCTAGGTGCAACTTCACGACAAACGGGGATATGAGCTGGCTACTGGCGGAGAGAAGTTCGACATCGAGGGCATCAAGCATAACCATTGCATAGATGATGAGTTGATTATCCGCTTTTCATATAGTGATGCCGCGCTGATGAAGTTCTTGAAAGTGCAGATTCATCCGCTGTCGGTGCCTGATATCTTTGGTCAGACAGCACCGTTACCGCAAGACGCTATTATTCTCCCTAACGGCACGTATGCCACGCATGGCAACAATCAGGACAAAGGTCAGCGCCAGTTCTGCGGTTGCATCAACTCAAAGGACATAGGAGAATACAACACCTGTCCCCACCTCTGCGAATACTGCTACGCCAACGCCAGCAAAGAAATGGCGATTGCAAATTATAATCAACATAAACAAAACCCGCTTGCTGAAACTATAATTGGAAAGTAAGTATATTTTGCGCTGCAACAACTCTTTAATAAGTATATATGAATAATCTTGATAAAAATAGTATTATTCCATTCGGAAAATATAGAGGATATAAATTATCGGAAATAGTTAATGCAGATCCTCAATACTTTGATTGGTTAGAGAACAATGTTAACAATTATCATTTTTGTTCTGATATAAAAACCCAGTGGACAGAAATCTTAGATTATAACGATACTGCACCATTTAATGGATTATATATTATTGCATGCAGAGGAGATAATCATATTGTTTATGAATTGTATAAGTTAGTTAAAGGAGATAGGTTTGTGGACAAGTATATAGGAAATAATAGCCATAGCAATGGTTGGTTTTGTGTTGAATGTTTAGCATATATATATTGTGATGATTTTTCAGTCAATCCTCATATTTGGGAAAACAGATTGAGACCTGTAGAAACCTATAATCATATTATGATTTATGTTCTGAATGTTATTTCTGAT
>CALZOG010000034.1 GCA_945827635.1 uncultured Bacteroidales bacterium | reverse complement strand
TAGAGCATCTGACTGTTAATCAGGGGGTCCTAGGTTCAAGTCCTAGAGGGAGCGCTGAGCAGGCTAAACGGCCTGCTTTTTTTGTGACCGTAAGTGTAGCCTCCACACCGAAGGGTATAGGCATATTATGCGCCACATGTCCTGCAGGAAAACCGAACAGCACGGGATAAGCATGATCCTTCAGCACATCGGCAATACTCTCCAAAAGTGTGCAGCCCATACTACTATCGTCCTCACAATCGGCAAACTGCCCGACAATCACTCCGCTAACCATATCCAGCACACCGCTCAGACGCAGCTGGTGCATCATACGGTCAATCTTGTAATGCTGCTCGGCTATATCCTCGATGAACAAGACAGTACGTTTGCCCTGTTCGCGATCATGCTCCACAGCCAGACGGATATCGTATGGCGTGCCGCACAAGCCGCACAATACAGCCATGTTCCCGCCGCGCAAAACGCCGCTAACCTTACCTTCCTTATTCAGCAGCGAACCCTCAACTGCATACTCGCAAGCCTCACCGCTCAACATTCGCTGTAGTGCTTGCCACGGCTCGGCATCAACGGGCAAGGTGGCTATCGGTTTGCACATTATACCGTGAATGGACGCACCGCCCAAGCGGGCAATGAGTTGATGCAACTCGGTAACATCGGAAAATCCGCACACCGCCGCACCGTTATATCCGCGTTCGCGCACACCGCGTTCGATACCGTCGATGATCTGCTGCAGGCCATATCCGCCACGCGTGCAGAGCACGAGACCTACATCCTGATCAGTGAGCGCATCTACCGCATCGGCAATCCGCTCCTCATGGCGGGCTGCGAACCGTCCCCAACTACCTATGGCATGAGGCGCGATGTCCACGCCAAAGCCTGCCGCACACAGTCTGTCGGCTGCACCGGTAATGAAGGAGCTGTCCAACGCTCCGGCAGGTGACATGATACGGATAGATTTGGTCATTTGCTTTTAGCTATTTGTCATTCGTTTTGCAGTTGGCTGCGTTGTACAGTTGGGCGGAGTTGAAGGCGTTCTGCCAAAGTATATACGCTGCCGGGCCGATGGCACTGAGCGGATTGAGGAACACCTGACACATCCATATACCCAAGGTCGTGTTCTTCTGCCCGAACGCCTGTCCGGCAGTTATGCGACTTACGCCTGCCATGGTGGTGGGCACTGCCGCCGGATTGATTACTACATCCTTATACTCTTTGCCCTTGCTGGGCGCAGGCAGACGATAACCAATCCATCTACCGATAAAATATTGCGCCAGACAAGCCGCCAACGAGCCTGAAAACAGCACAGCCAATGCCCACCAGCTGTATTGCGCATGCAGAAGCGTGTAGGTTATATCTCCCGTCAGGATGGTCAGCGTACCTATCCAGAGGTAGAACGGCACTTGTGCCCAGGTACGCACCAGCACAAACCGTTTGTCCGAGCCTTTGTATCGTTGCCAACCGTCGTACAGCAAGCGAAGCGCCCACGCCGCAAT
Source organism: uncultured Bacteroidales bacterium (assembly GCA_945827635.1). Lineage (GTDB taxonomy): Bacteria > Bacteroidota > Bacteroidia > Bacteroidales > Paludibacteraceae > Colicola. The sequence goes on along the minus strand of CALZOG010000034.1, from coordinate 19,759 downwards.
AAACGGCAGCAACAGCAGCGGTGCTACACGACGCAGGATCAGCCACATCTCTGCTGAGAACGCCATCTGACCGTCAGGATGAACCAGCGGAAAGAACGCAGGAACGACGATCGCTGTAACCGCATTGCTGAGCAAGGTGAATGCCGTCAGATTCTGAATGCTGCCACCAAGTTTGCCTGCGATGATCGGTGCGGCAGTAGCCGTTGGCATAATAAAACACACCATCAGTCCCTGACTGATTATGGCCGTATCCTCCTGATTCACACCCAACTGCCGACATAATGCCACGCAGCCGTAAAACGCACCCGCCGTGAGTGCCATCTGCACAGCCAGAACCGCCCAATGCCACGAGTGTAACCTCAAGTCCAGCGGATTGACCTTGCAGAACGTGAAGAACAACATCAGTCCTATCATCGGCGGCAGAACGGGTGTAAGATGCCTGAACACGGCAAACCCCGCTGCTCCGACCAACATGGACAGAGCCAATGCATACTTGTCTATGAATTGCTTAACGGTCATTTTTTCAATTGTTCGTACAGTGCACCATACTCGTCCACTATCTGATCCATGATGGCAAACACTTCGGCTTTCGTCTCTGCCCTGAGCAGACTGATACGTGTCTGCCGGAAATCAGGCAAGCCCTTCAGAATAGGGCTTGCCGCAAAATGCCTGCGGCTGTGAACTATCCCCTTGCGCTCGTCGCCTACCCACTCTATGCTACGCTCCACATGCTCCTTTAGCACATCCATGCACCACGACATACTTCGTCGGGGCAACTCGCGTCCCTCCAGGTAACAGCGTATGTCCTCAAATATCCACGGGCAACCGAAGGTCGCGCGACCAATCATCACAGCATCCACCCCGTATTGATCAAAGCACTGCCTTGCTCGCACAGGATCGGTAATATCGCCATTGCCTATGACGGGGATATGGATATTCAGATTGTGCTTAACCTCACCTATCAGGGACCAATCGGCATCGCCTTTGTACATCTGCGCGCGCGTACGACCATGAATGGCTATCTCACTTATGCCGCAATCCTGCAGCCTCTGAGCCAGATCAACAATGAACGGTGTACCGTCAGGCAGACGCAGCGAACTCTCATCCCACCCCAGGCGTGTCTTGACCGTAACAGGAGTATGAACGGCATCTACCACAGCCCGAGTAATCGCCAACATCTTCGGCACATCGCGTAGCAGTCCTGCACCGGCACCTTTGCCTGCAACCTTCTTAACCGGGCAGCCGAAATTGATATCAATGATATCGGGGTGCGCCTGCTCAACGATACGTGCCGCATCCGCCATCGACTCGGGTTCGCGTCCGTAAATCTGAATGGCTACCGGACGCTCGGCATCGTTGATGCGCAACTTACGCATCGTGGATGCCACGTCACGGACGATAGCATCGGCATTTACAAACTCCGTATATACTCTGTCAGCACCGAAACGCTTGCACAACAACCGGAATGCAGGATCGGTCACATCCTCCATCGGGGCAAGGTATAGCGGGTACTTTGTCACACCAATCTTCAAATCTTTCAATCCTTAAAACAACCTCACTGTGCCGGAACCCATGTCTGGTTTCTGCCCAACAGTCCGGCTTTGTCCAACGACCCGCGCAGCACGAGATTTCCGCCCTTGAGATAAATCTTGCCGTAATAGAATTTTCCGTTGTTAGGGTCAAGAACCTTGCCACCACGCAGCTCACCTTTTTCCATGTGCATGCCACGGATGATTACCAGATCCTGTATAGGTTTATCTTTGTCTTCGTCCTCACACTTCACACATAGCACATCCTGCGGCCCCATCAAAATCTTGGCAACCTTGCCGTAATACAGTCCGTCAGGACCTTGGTATATCCGTACTATCGAGAAGTTCTGCCCTGTCTTGTCGTCAACGGTCATCCAATCGCCGACGATGGATTGCGCCATGCTCATCATGGACATGAGTGCAACCGCAACTATAAGTATTGTCCGTTTCATCTTATTGATTGGTTTGCGAGCGTCGTTCGCGAATCTCCTGCTTGATAAACTTAACCAGCATATTGATAGCTGCATTGTTGTGTCCGCCCTGCGGGATTATCACATCGGCATAACGTTTGCACGGCTCGATAAACTGCTCATGCATCGGTTTGAGCACGCGCTGGTAGCGCTCCATAACCGACTCGGCTGTACGTCCGCGCTCAACTATATCGCGACTAATAACACGGATCAGACGGTCATCGCCATCGGCGTCAACGAAGATCTTTAGATCCATCTGCTCGCGCAACTCCTTGTCGCTAAGCGCCATGATACCTTCCACAATGATTATCTCCTTCGGCTCGATATGCACCGTTTCCTTCTGGCGTGTGCAGGTTATATAGTCATAGATCGGTTGCTCAATGCTCATTCCCTGTTTGAGTTGGGCTATATGTTGCTCAAGCAGCACCCAATCGAATGCGTCCGGATGGTCGAAGTTAATGTTCTGACGTTCCTCGACAGGCACGTGACTACTATCCTTGTAGTAGGAGTCTTGAGGAATAACCACCACCTCGCCTTTGGGGAGACGTTCGGTCAGTTTGCGGACTACAGTTGTCTTTCCGGAACCGGTACCACCGGCAATGCCAATAATAAACATATTTTCAGAATTTTGTTAGGTCCATTTTTCTGCTCCATAGAAAACGGCATCGTATGGTGCCGTTTTCCGGATAAGCGACCGCTTATCGCTTCTGTCGTTTGATTTGTTTACCGCGCATATCTTTCTTCGCAGGAATATCTACGGATGCATTTATATGCGCCATAGCTTCATCGAACTCGGCAAACGAGGTGGACAGTTGACCGTCCGACAGAACACTTATATCCTCCTTGAGCCTTTGTACTCCGGATTCAAAATCCTTGTTCCAAATCTGGTTCTTCTGTCGCATGCAACGTGCTATATAGATAGTTGCATCCTGACGCTGCCGCTCATCATCAATCGTGGTGGCATAAGTCACCAGATCCTGAAGTATTCTGCCATAGTTACGCAACTTGATTGCGTCGGTGCGGTGAACGATCGAACATCTGTCGCTAATCATCTCTTTGCCTCCGTCTTACTTGTTCTTAATCAGATAAATCATCGTGGGATAGTGGTCGCCGTAACCGTTCTGCCATACGCCACCCTTATGCGTACGTAACGGAGCTCCTTTGTCCTTACCCTCCTGAACGGTCAGGAACGGCTTGTTGAACACCTCTGACTTCCAGTATGTCCAACCCGTGCGTGTATGCGGCGCGTTGAGCAAAGGTTCGGAGATGATAATCTGATCAAACAAATCCCAGCTACCATTATACATCAGCGTTCCTACACCGCGGTCAAGATGCAGCCACATCGTATTGAAGAATCCCTGCGGGCCAACCTCCTCACGTGTCTTGCGTGCCTCCAGGATCTCGGCACACGAGTGGTTGAACGGATCGTCGTTCAGGTCGCCCATGATGATCACGTTGGCCTTGGGGTCCTTTAGGAACAGCGAATCGGTGATATGACGGCAGAGCATTGCCGCTGTATCACGCGTCGCGCGAGAGGTCTCCTCACCGCCGTAACGTGACGGCCAGTGGTTGACTATCAGGTGAAGCTTGTCGCGAACAATACCGCCATTCTCATCCTTCAGATAACCCGACAGTAACAATTGAAAACGGCTGCGGACTTCACCACCGTCGCTATAATGCGCCTTCAGCGTATAAGGAACAGGCTTACCCGACGGAACGAAGTAACGCGGATCGTACAGGTAACCAACATCCACACCGCGGCGATCGGGACCCTCAAGCAGAATAGGAACATACTTTCTGCCGGTCTGATTCTCTATCTCCTGGCACAAATCTTCCAGACAATGGATATTCTCCACCTCGCACACACCCACAATAGAAGCACCGAGAGGTGTTTTGTCCAAACCGAACTGAGAAATGGCATAAGCCATATTCTTCAGCTTGTTGCGGTATTTAAGACCCGTCCAGTGCATTCCACCGGATGGCAGGTACTCATAGTCATTCTTGTGAATCGTATCACCGGTGTTCAACACGTAGAAATCGTGAATCGTGTCGAACAAGTTCTCAAGATTATAAAATGCAACGCAGCGAACTATATAGTCCTGAGCGTTCGAATCCTGAGAATTTTTCTGCGCATGTATAGGCAGACTGACTAATGCCAGACAAGCAAAAACAAGGGCTGAAACAATGTTTTTCATATAGAGAAAGATTATTTTTATTAAAAAAACGTACAAAGTTACGATTTTTTTTGCAAATATGCAAATTTTTTTGTAACTTTGCATAAAAATTTTTCTAAATACAATATAATTATGTCTTCAGTCAATAAAGTTATCCTGATTGGCAACGTTGGGTCTGACCCTGATGTTCGTTATTTGGACCGTGGTGTAGCTATCGCTAATTTCAATCTTGCAACAACCGAACGCGGATACACCATGCAGAACGGAACACAAGTTCCTGACAAAACGGATTGGCACTCTATCGTACTCTGGAGGAACCTCGCAGAGTGGGCTGAGCGAAACATCCGAAAGAGTATGAAACTATATGTTGAAGGTAAACTGCAGACACGTACTTGGGAGAAAGACGGACAGCGACGCAGCAAAACAGAAGTTATCGCCGAGAACATCCAGATCCTGTACCGACCGCAAGAATACCAGCACCAGCACAACGAGACCATTCAGGAGGAAGAAGGAGAATTTGAGAATAACGACAACCAAGAAGAAGCTATACTCTTCTAAATCTCTTGCAATCTTATCAGTATTTCTCTTCCGACAATTAAAAGATGTATGCGCGTACGCATGCATACGCGAAACAGCGGGACGTCTGTCAGGCGAACCGCTGTTTGTTTTGTAATGACACAACCCGTCCGGCAGAACAATGCAATTTCGTGCAGGATAATCGGGGTTTTATCGAGGGTTCTTCGAAGATTGGTCGAGGTTCTTTCAATCAATTTTCTGTTTTACGGAATCAGGTACAAGATTTCAAGCCTGAATATGCCGATTTACTATATTTTATATAGCATTTTGTAATTTATTGTAGGCGAAAAAGCAGGTAACTTGCATATTTTCACAAAAAAATGCACAAAAAATTTGCATAAATAAAAAAATTGTTGTACCTTTGCAACCCATTTGCGCCAAAATCGCAACCTTTTGTAAAATATTAACGGATTAATAAAGATAAAACAATGAAACGTACTTTTCAACCTTCGCAACGCAAGCGTCGTAACAAGCACGGATTTTTGGAGAGAATGGCTACCGCTAACGGTCGCCGCGTATTAGCTGCCCGCCGTGCAAAAGGCAGAAAGAAACTGACTGTAGCAGACGAAGGCCGTCACAAAAAGTAATCGGATGGCACTACAGACGAAGATAATTTAGGGGAAAGAGGGTTCTCTTTTCCCAATTTTCGCGTATAAAATAACACCATTATGGAATCAACACGTCAATACAAAATCGCCCGACTGATACAGAAGGACCTCAGCGACATCTTCCTCAGATACGCCAAACAAATAGGCGGCGTACTCATCTCTGTGAGCGAGGTGCGCGTGTCGCCCGACTTGAGCGTCGCCAATATCTACCTGAGCATCTTTCCCGACAATCGCGAGCAGGAACTGATGAACAAGATTACCGATGATACCGGAGCTATCCGCGGACAACTCGGCACGCTGGAGCGGCACCAGCTCAGAATCATTCCCGAACTGCGATTCTTTGCCGATGAAACCATTCAGAGGATGGAACATATCGACGAATTGCTGCGCAAATAGAACGCTGCGCTGAAAGAGCATTGACTGAAATGCTGAAAATCGAAACTCACATAGCATGGAGGTACTTGATTGCCAAGAAACGCCAGAATGCAATCAATATTATCTCGGGCGTTTCGTGCCTGGCGGTTGCCGTAGTCACCGCTGCCATGATTTGCGTACTGAGTGTGATGAACGGATTCGGCGAGGCGGTGGAGCAGATGTTCTCGCAACTCGATGCCGAATTGCGCATCACACCCACAGAAGGCAAAACCATCCATCTGGGCGATGAACGGATTCAGGCTCTCTACTCACTCGAAGGCATCGAACTCATCGCACCGGCAATCGAAGAGACCGCCATTGTTGAGTTCCGGGGAAAGCAAGTTCCCGCTATGCTCAAAGGAGTGGATACCACCTACCAACAACTCACATCCATCGACAGCATCATTATCGACGGCAACTATGCCGTGTGGGACGGAGCGTTCGAACGGTGCGTAATGGGAGTAGGGCTGGCGAACACCGTGGGTATCGGCGCACACTTCATTTCGCCTGTACACTTGTACGCGCCCAAGCGCGCGGGTACAATAAATATGTTACGCCCGGACGAGAACTTCCACACAAAAGGGATTTTCATAGCCGGCGTTTTTGCTGTCAATCAGGCCAAGTACGACGACACGTACATGCTCATCTCGCTGCCGCTGGCTCGCGAACTGTTTGAGTACGACGACAAACAGGCTTCCGCACTCGAACTGAAACTGCAAGACGGCTGTTCTGTCAAGAAAGTGCAAAAACAGATCCGCGCCCTGCTCGGAACAGATTACGCCGTACTCAACCGATACGAGCAGCAAGAGGACTTCTACCGCATACAGATGATTGAAAAGTGGTTGACTGCTTTGCTGCTGGTTTTCATACTTATCATCGCAAGTTTCAATATTATCAGTTCATTATCCATGCTTATTCTTGACAAGAAAGATGACATCAGGCTGCTGCACACTTTGGGTGCCGACGAGAGGATGATCAAGCGAATCTTCCTGCTGGAAGGATGGCTGATCAGTGCCTTAGGAGCCTTCATCGGCACGATCATCGGCGTACTCGTTTGCGGCGTTCAGCAGCATTTCGGACTGCTCAAACTCGGTAACGGAACCAACTACGTCCTTTCGGCTTATCCGATAAGCGTCTATGCGCCGGACGTATTGCTCGTACTGGTTGTTGTGCTCTTGCTGGGCGCACTGACAGCATGGATTCCTGCACGCAAAGTGTCATTGTCCGTTCTACTAATCGGCTGCTTGACTGCTGGCCTCACAAGCTGCCGGCAGCCTGTCACTCCTATTCATTATCAGACTTTGGACAGCGTACTTACCTCCGGAAGACTTGAATACTACGGACAGTTCTATCAGGCAGAAGGAATTGACTACGGTGTGGTTTGTCTGGATCTCTATTCAAAAGGGCTCGGACTGAATAAAGATGGACGCATGGAAGGCGTTGGAACGAACCTGTACATCGGGGATATATTCCTTTCTACCGCCACGCCAGCTGCTGTCAAGGCTAAGGATTTTCTTCCGGAAGACACGTATGAAAGCGACTCGGTGGCAGAGTTGACACATTTTCTCCGCGGCATAGAGTACGACGGCAACTATGGTGGCAGTTACGTACTGCTGATGGGCGAGTCCGGATATAAAGTGTATCCTATCACCGAAGGAAAGATGACCGTAACCTACATCGGCGACACCTTGGTGCTGGACGGCATAGCCACTCTTAAAGGACAGAAAGCCGCCTATCCGTTCCATTACAGAGATGTACTGCCGGTTATCCGCCGCGACTAAGTATTCATAACAATCTCATCCCCATGGCTAAGAACGCGGAAAAGGAATACCACACTTACCTCAAATTGGAAAAAGGCCTCTCGCCCAACTCCGTTATTGCATACGAGCAGGATCTTGACAAACTCAAGGCCTACTGCGAGCAGCATTCTATTGACATAGTACACGCCACGCCTGACGATCTGCATCGTTTTGTAAACGAAGTGCTCCGCAGCGTGGACAACACGCTGTCGCAAGCACGTATTCTGACAGGCATCCGCAGTTTCTACCGTTTTCTGGTTTATCATAATTACATCGAGCAAGATCCTTCCGAACTCATTGAGATGCCCAAACGCGACAAACATCTGCCGGAAGTGCTGACCGTAGAAGAGATCGACAGAATGACAGCCGCGATCGACCTTTCCGCGCCCGAGGGGCACCGCAACCGCGCTATCATCGAAATGCTGTACGGTTCAGGCTTGCGTGTCAGCGAACTGACCAATCTCCGGCTGAGCCGCATCTATCTGAACGAGGGATATATGCTCATCGAAGGTAAGGGCAGCAAGCAACGGCTCGTTCCTATATCACCCGTTGCAATCGAGTGGTTCGGCTATTGGATGGAAGACCGCTCACACCTGGATGTCAAACCCGATTATAAAGATTACGCCTTCCTCAACCGCTACGGACGAGGACTGACTCGTGCAATGATCTTCACTATCATCAAACGGCTGGCGGCAGAGGCGGGTATCAGCAAAACGATCTCTCCGCACACGTTGCGCCACTCGTTTGCCACACACCTGCTGCAGAACGGAGCGGACCTGAGACTCATACAACAAATGCTCGGGCACGAAAGCATTACGACTACCGAGATCTACACGCATCTGGATATTCAGGATCTGCGCAACGCAATACTTCAATATCACCCTGCTAACCGATAAGAACCGCAACGCACAGATGAAACGCTTCGCGTACATAGTATGTCTGTTGCTCTGCATGAGCAGATTGTTTGCCGCAGAAACAATCATTATCGGTGAGGTGTATAACGCCAGCACCGGCGAACCTGTTCCCGCAGCGAACATAGTGCTCAGAGGTACCAAGGTCGGAGCTTCCACCAACGAGGAAGGACTGTTCATGATCCGGACTGACCTTACAGAGAAACGCACTCTCGTTGTATCCGCTATCGGCTACAAGAAGCAACGCTTTGAGATTATGCCGGGTATGCAAGCCGGAATAGATGTCGCTCTTCAGGAGAAAGTAGAAGGGCTGCGCGAGATACAAGTCCTGCCCGACGACAACGAAGCCATCGGAATTATTGACCTTGTACGAAAGAACCGCGAGGTGAACGACCGGCAATTCGGCGGACAAAACGCCGATAACTACGAGGAATACAAACAACTCTATCTGTCCGACATACGCGCCAAGCATCTGGATCGATTCCTCTGGAAAAGCCTGAAAGAAGGAATGATCAGTCGTGAAGACAGTTCACTATTCCTGCCACTATATATATCTGCGGGCACCACACAATTATCAAACGGATTCTTGTCACAGTTAGCACAAAAACAGACCCGTTGCGTATTTACCGAAACAGACTACGAAGCTATTCTTTCACTCACCAACAGTTATGCCGACTTCTATCGGAACAACGTATCAATGTGCGGTACAGCCTTTGTCAGTCCGCTTGCCAAGAGTGCCACCGTTTATTACGATTTTTTCCTCGCCGACAGTATAACCACAGCAGCTGACAGCCTTATCAACAAACGCTATCTGCTGCACTACCGCACCAAGAACGGCTACTATCCGACCTTTATCGGCGAGATGGAAGTGGACTCCGGCACTTGGGCACTCAGACGCATTGAAGCACGTGTACCGCGAGAGGTAAACCTCAACTACCTGCATGCACTACACATGGAACAAATATTTGACGAGCAGAATATCCTTCAGTCCGAACGCCTGACCATGGCTATGGATTTTGCCATCAAGGCAGACTCTGCGCATGTGTTCCCGAGTATGGTGATTGAGCGCAATTTGTCATACGTGAGCACAGATGCAACAGCAGCCCCATCCATCAATCATGTTGCAGACTCGGCATCACTGGAAGCAATGAGCAAGATTGAGGATGTACCAATCGTCAAGATTATCAAATGGGGTCTGAGCATTGCCACTACAGGTTATATACCTATCGGCGGACCGATTGATATAGGCAAGGCTACGGATATCTTCCACTATAACAAGCAGCACGGCCTTTATTTCGCTCTGCCGCTGCACACCAATGAAAAGTTATGGAAGAACGTCAGTCTGGATGCCTATTTCGGTTACGGTTGGGGTGACAAAGCCTTCAAAGGCATGGGACAAGTCGCCATTCTGATGCCTACAGAGCGACGACATTGGATGCAATTGCGATACGAGGATAATTATGTCTATTCGGAAACATCCGTCTTTGACAAGCTGCCGCGAGAGAACGGATTCGGAACAAACGAGATGGATCTAACAACAGGATTGTTTGACGGTCTGCCTTTCACAAATCCGACAGCCAAACACACCGCCATTCGCGAGAGAGCCTTCCTGGTCGGATATGAGAGTGACTGGCAAGACGGTGTAGAAACGACACTCCGGCTGAAAGTCGGGCGGCTGGACCCCTCATATGTCAATCCTCATGACTTACAAAAAAATGTATTTATACCCGAAGCGCCCTACCCCTTTACGCCGTTCCGGTTCCAAAGTCTGGCAGGTATTGTCCGGCTCAGTTGGCACGAGCGTGCCGTAGATTTCCACATGCGCCGCATCCACCTGTATGGTCAGCAGCCTACCGTCTTCCTCGGAGCAGAGATAGGTAGCTACTCGTATGTAGAAGGCGGAAACAACTACAGGATGTATGCCAAGCTCCATGCCACGGTACAGCAACAAGTATCATTCAGCGTGGGAGGCAAACTGACATACGTCGCATCCGCAGGCATTGTGATTGGTAAAGTGCCATATCCCTTGCTGGAGATCATGGACGGTAACCAGTCTTACTTATATGACTCCTATCGCTTTACACTCATGAACAGTCACCAGTACGCCACCGACCGTTTTTTGACCCTGCATGCCGAGTGGAACGGAATGGGCGTGCTGTTCAATCTCATTCCGGGCGTACGATTCCTGCACTTGCGCGAACTGGTGGAGTTCAAGCTTGCTTACGGCGGATTATCCAACGGACACTTCTTCACCTCCGGACTGCAAACGCTGAATGTTCCTTATGTGGAAGCAGGCGTAGGTATAGGCAATATTCTCCGCCTGATAGACGTCTATGCCATTTGGCGCCTTACGCACCGCAATGACCCCACAACACCGTTGTGGGGCATACGCGGACGCATACAACTTGGAATGTAAGTTGTGCAAGATATCAGAAGTGTACGACAAACCCTGCATGCACATTGATGCCGGCCTGTGCATAGTACCACGGCCAGCACGCCGTACCATCGTTAAAATATGAACAGTCGCTTCCACCATTGCTGGCATACTTAGCATTGAAGATATTGTTGATCCGGCAGTTGAGTGTCACATCTGGCACGTACGGCATTTTGGCTTTCACTTCCGCTACAGTCAATTCGGGAGTAGAGGTTTGCCGTTTGCTTGCCACCCAGTGACGAATGGGCAGCGTATAGTTCAGGCTGACATTTGTCGTGGTGTACGCCTTGAGAGTGGCTGTTTCGTTCTGCGTATTATCCAGATACTGCTTGCCAACGACCTGCGTCTGCACCGTTCCAAGGAATCCTGCATAATCAAACGTGAACAGCGACATCGCGGTTACGGATGGTGAGAAAGCGATAGTACTCGTTTTGAATGTGATTTGTTCTTCACCCACCCACTCCCAGTTCTCGTCGTAGCGAGTGATCGTCTCCGTATAGTTCAGGATCTTGTTGCGCGACAGCACACAGTTAGCATCCCAGCGCATCCAGTCAGCAATCTTCACGCCGGCCGTCAGTTCGATGCCCATACGATAAGAGTCCTTGACATTCGTGGTAGATTGCTTGCCTACATCGTTGATACGACCGGTGAGCACGAGCTGGTTATCGTAATCCATAAAATAGAGGTTCGCACCTAATGTGAACCAGGGGTGAGAATACGTGTACCCCAGTTCGTAGTCGTAGAGCGTCTCAGCCTGAGGCATCGTTCCTGAATAGGACCCCGTGGACTTGTCGTACAGGATGTTTTCCGTGTAGTTGTCTCGGCTCGGGTCACGGTTGGCAACGGCAAACGATGCATATAGCAGATGTCCGCCACGGATATAGGTTAGACCTGCCTTGGGGTTGAAGAAGTGGTAGTTGACCAGCAGCGGCAGTTCGATGAGGTTAGGATCATCGGCATGCTCCTTAAGTGCATCTGCATTGATGCCATTCATTTGATACCGCACATATCGGTACTGCAGGTCTGCATAGAGGGATAGACGCTCTTTGGCACGGTTGATAACATGCCAATTTGCCTTGGCGTAGATGTTCGCGTCAACCTTTTGGCCACGAGAGCGATAATACTCGTAGTTATAAGGCAGTTGTCGAGAATACAAACTATCGCTTACCCACAATAATTTGCCATAATGTTGCCCCTGATAGTGGCTGGCCGCAGCTCCGATTTGTGCCTGCACTGCTTCAGAAGTGTACTTTGTACTCAACACGGCGCCATAGAAGTGGTTGTCGAGCGCCTTTTGATAAATACCATCGGTCTTTTTGACCTTGCTACCCGAGGCATCGTTGTATGGGAGCAGGCCGAAGTACTTGAGCGCCTTGTTCTCATATTGCTCATAGTATCCAGCTCCATGGGTGTAGTGCAACGTGGCTGACAATCGCCAATTGGCATTGAAGCGGTGGTTGAGTTCGAGCTGCGTGTGCTGCTGGGCGTAGTTGTCAGTCTGGTTGTCGTAATACCGTACGTTGCCATCGGCATCATAATATTCGCCAGCGGGATTGTACCGTCGGTCAGCACCGTTGATACCATAAGCTGTATTATAATCCACACCGTCCCACGCCATACCTGTTTTCTCCTTGCCTCCGAAGAATCGTGCGGTAACGGACGTACGTTCGCCGTAATAGCCGAAGTCAGTGTAGTAGGAGTACAGGTCAGAATTAGCGCGATAGAGGAAGCCATCGGAGTTCACCTTACTGAATCTGGCGTTCACGCGCATACGTGAGGGAAGGGCGATGTGGGCGTTGATCATCGTACGGAATGTGTTGTACATACCGCCATTGAACAGGAGTTCCAAATGGCTGTTTTCATCACTCAGATTGGTCTGCATGTTCAGGCTTGCGCCGAAAGACGAAGCACCGTTCGTTGAGGTACCCACACCACGCTGTACATCCATCGAGCTGATGGATGACGCGATGTCGGTCATGTTCACCCAGAAGACGGTCTGGCTCTCACTGTCGTTCAGCGGCACGTCATTCACGGTCATGTTTATACGCGTGTGGTCTGTACCTCGAATGCGGAAATAGGTGTAACCTATGCCGAGACCATCATCGGATGTCACCTGCAGTGCAGGAACGGAGGATAGCAGGAACGGCAGGTTCTGACCGATATTATCACGCCGCAGAGCCTGTTGATTGATTACATCATGTGTAGCAGTTGCCTGTTGCACACGCGGTGCAGTGACTTCGATTTCGTCGATGTCACGCCCTTGAATGGTAAGAGTGTCGCCACTCCATTGTGCGGATGCATTTCCGCTAAATACGATTGTGAAAATAATCAGCCAAGCATGGCTGATGCAAGAATGTAGATTTTTCATTTCCCTTAGCAGCATTACCTGCTCAGGTTCAACGGGTATTGAATCTCAGAGGACAAGCATTAGCCCACACCCCGAATGAATCTGAAACAATTGTTATTTTTATTGATGTTCGTAAAAACAAGTGTGTCACATGAATGACACACCTGTTTCGATAGATAATGATCTACGCCAGTGATTATTGAGCGGGAGCAGGAGCAGCCTCCTCAGCAGGAGCCTCTGCGGGAGCAACCTCTTCTGCGGGAGCAGCCTCTTCTGCGGGAGCTTCAGCAGGAGCCTCTGCAGCTTCTTCTGCCTTCTGGCAGCACTCAGTTTTCTCACCTTCGCAGCACTTGTTGTCAGCTTTCTTGCAGCAACCTACCATACACATGGCCAGAATTGCAATGAATAGAACTTTCTTCATTTTGTTTGGATTTAGAGTTATTTGTATATTTGGGTAAAAAAAATTGCTTTTTTTCACAAATACGTTACAAAGTTAGCATAATTTTTGCATATATCCAAAAAAAATTGTAACTTTGTAGCGTTTTTTATAAAAATAATGAAAGAGAAACGGCAATTTTTTCAGTCAGTGACAGGATTTGTCACTACAAATATCCTTATCGCCATTATTGCAGCGATAGTGATATTGGTGTGTGTAACCATGTGGCTTAGAGGTTACACGCTACACGGCAAAGAGGTTACTATACCGAGTGTGATCGGTATGAGTCAGGAGGAAGCAGATATAGTTCTTCGCGGCAATGCTCTCCATCTGGTAATTGTGGACTCAACGTTTTCCGACAAAGCCCCATTGGGCACCGTAGTGGAGCAAACTCCACCGGCTCTGTCCCATGCCAAGCCCGACCGCCCGGTATATGTTGTTATGAACGCGCGCACACGAAGAATGATTCCTCTCCCGGAACTGCACGATGTATCATACCGTCAGGCAGACGCTACTTTACGCTCAATCGGACTGAAAGTAGGCAATGTGCTGTATGAGCCTTCACTATATCCCGACAACGTGCTGGATATCCGCGACGGAGAAAAGAGCCTTGAGGTTGGCACGCGTCTACCTGAAGGCTCAAGCGTAACACTGGTTATCGGTCGCAGACAAGGAAACAAGATGGTAACCGTACCGGCACTACTGGGCATGTCACTCAATCAGGCAAGAACAACACTCCTGCAAGTCGGACTGACTATAGGCAGATATATATACGACGTAGAGCCTACGCCGGAGACGTTGGAGCACTATATCATTTATCAGCAAACACCTGCTGAAGGAGTTACGCTACAAGAAGGATCTACGGTCAATATCATGCTCTCTACCGATTTGGAGCGCGCTATAACAACAGATACACCGCAAAACGAAGAGAATTTCTTCTAAACACACATGCAGAAACCCGTTGACACCGATAGTATAGTTATGCTCGAAAATACCGATTCTTTCGACAATCAGGACGAGCTGTTTGTTCGTTTTGAATGCACGGTAGATAAAGGGCAAGCACCTGTACGCGTTGACAAATATCTTGCTGAGCACATACCCGGCACGTCGCGCAGCCGCATTCAGGCAGCAGCAGACACCGGTCAAGTGCTGGCTAACGGCAAGGTGGTGAACAGCAGTTACAAAGTCAAACCCGGTGAAACGATACAGGTATTACTCAATCACGAACCACACGACTTCACCATCTCACCCGAGCCCATTCCGCTGGATATAGTGTATGAAGACGAAGACCTGCTTGTAGTTAACAAAACCGCAGGACTGGTAGTACACCCGGGACACGGCAACTACGAGCACACCCTGCTGCATGCCCTGGCGTATCACTTCCAGCAAACAGGAGCAGTATTGGACATCAACAATCCGGACATCGGTCTTGTGCATCGCATTGACAAAGATACCTCAGGCCTGCTTCTGATAGCCAAAACAGCCGAAGCCAAAACGAAACTGGGATTGCAGTTCTTCAACCACACAACAGAGCGCACATACAATGCACTGGTTTGGGGTACTTTTGATGAAGATGAAGGCACAATTGACGGAGCATTGGCACGCGACACACGAGACAGAACGATTTATCGCGTATGGTCGCTCGAGGATAATCCGCTCGCCAAGACGGCTGTCACCCATTATCGCGTATTGGAACGCTACCCGTACGTCACATTGGTTGAATGCCGATTAGAGACCGGGCGCACTCATCAGATACGCGTACACATGGCGCACATAGGACACCCTTTGTTTGCCGACGAGAAATACGGTGGTACCATTATCCGCAAAGGATTGCGCACGCAGAAATATGCACAATATATCAACAACTGCTTTGCGTTGTGTCCGCGACAGGTACTACACGCCAAGACTTTGGGATTTGTCCATCCGCGTACGGGCGAACATCTGCACTTTGACAGTGATTGGGCACCTGACTTTGCGGCAGTGATTGACAAGTGGCGAAACTATCAGATGAACACGCTGAATACTGACTGATCAGGCTACCGACCTTCAATAATTATATCGTTTAACAATTATCAATCAACATTCAATATGAATACCATCGTATGGGCTGACGACGAGATTGATTTGCTCAAGCCGTATATAATCTACTTATCCAACAAAGGTTACGAGATCATCCCTGCCATGAGCGGACAGGATGCTATTGATGCATGCAAGCAGCACACGGTAGATATAGTATTTCTGGATGAACAAATGCCGGGGTTATCCGGTATAGAGACTCTGCAGATTCTCAAGCAGGAACACCCCGAACTGCCGGTTGTGATGATTACCAAATCAGAAGAAGAACAGATTATGGAGCAGGCTATAGGTCAACAGATAGCCGACTACCTGATTAAGCCTGTCAATCCCAGTCAGATACTGCTGTGCCTGAAAAAACATGTTCACAGCAAACAGATTGTAGAAGAGCACACCAACGCCAATTACAGGCAGGAGTTCTCGGATATAACCTATATGATTAACACTGCCCGTACGTTTGACGAGTTTGCCGCCATTGAGCGCACACTCACGCAATGGGAACTGAAACTGCAGGACGCCAACTCATCCATGTCAGAGTTACTATCCATGCAACGCAAGGAGGCTAATGCAGCATTTGCCAAGTTCATCCGCCAGAACTACGAGCAGTGGTTTGAGCATCCTGAATCGCGCCCGATGATCAGTACAGAGGTATTCCGCAAGACTGTTTTCCCGCTACTGGATCAGGGCAAAAAAGTGTTTGTCGTAGTGATTGACAATTTCCGGTACTCGCAGTGGAAAATTATCCAGCCGCTGTTGGCTGAGTTCTTCTCTGTAAAGGAAGAGCAACTCTATTCCGCTATTTTACCAACCGCAACGCAATACGCACGCAATGCCATCTTTGCCGGTCTGATGCCTCTGCAAATCAAGCAACAGTTCCCCGAGTATTGGGTAGAAGAAGGCGATGAGGATACCAAGAACAAGTTTGAGCGTGAACTGGTAGGAACTATGATACATCGATTCCGCAGACACGATGAGTACACCTATTACAAGATTAACGAATCAGACTTCTGCGAAAAGATCAACCGCCAACTCAAATCACTAACAACGCCTCTAAATATTGCTGTTATTAACTTTATAGACATGTTATCCCATTCGCGCACCGACTCCAAGATGATGCGCGAGTTGGCGCCGGATGAGGCGGCATATCACAGTCTTACCCTCTCATGGTTCAGGCATTCACCTATTCTGGAGTTCTTCCGTCAGGTCGCGATATTGGGTTACGAAGTTATTCTAACCACGGACCATGGCACCATACGCGTGGCTGATCCGGTACAAATCATTGCAGATAAAAATACAAACACGAATCTCAGGTATAAAGTCGGGAAATCCTTATCGTTCCAGAACAGGAACATCTTTGAGATCACCAAACCGGAGAAAGTCGGTCTGCCTGCTCCGAACCTGAGCAGTACGTATGCATTCTGCACAGGTACTGATTTCTTCGGATACCCGAATAACTTCAATTATTATGCCCAATACTACCGCGACACATTCCAGCATGGTGGCATATCGATGGAAGAGATGATTATTCCGTTGGTACATCTTCTGCCAAAATGATGTGAAAAAGAGTGATTCTTGTCCTGTTACATATTCTGATAAGCGTAGCTCTGTTGGCTGCAGTTCTATCGGTCTTTCTGCCGGCTTCCGCTCTGCCTATACCGGCATGGTTCGGACTGACATTTGAATGGTTGCTGGCAGCAGAACTGGTACTCGGTTTGGTCCTGCTGTGCACAAGACACCGCCGTTGGTCGTGGCTGACAGCAGTTATACTAATCGTTGCTATTGCACCTATCAGTTACACGGTTTCTCACAAAGCGTTGTTCTTTCCGAAGCAAGAGAATCAGCACTCCTTCACGCTGATGAGTTACAATACGCACCTGATGGGCGAAGGACTGAAACCCAAGCAGAACAGAATTATTCAATACATCCTGCGTACTCAGCCTGATGTTGTTTGTCTGCAAGAAGTACAAGTAACCAAATCTGACAATTACCTTACCTTGCCTGAACTACGCGAGGCACTTAAGGTTTATCCGTACACGTATTTTGACTTCAAGATTTACAACTCAAAACGACAATACGGCAATGCCGTGTTCAGCAGATATCCGTTAGTGGGCAAACATACCCTTCACTACGAGTCCAGAGGCAATATAACCTCAGTATGCGATTTGGTTTTGCCGTCTGATACAATACGACTCTATATCAATCATCTTGAGTCCAACCGGGTATCACTGGGTTCGCTTGCGCCATCGCTGTCTGAAGCAGAGAAAGCGATGCAAGAGTTATCCTACACATCTGACAAGCTTGAGAAAGCTTCAGAACTTCGCATTCGTCAGGCGAAAGCATTACACGACGATGTGACACGCTCGCCACATCCGGTATTGGTAGTAGGAGATATGAATACTACACCGGTATCCTATACGTATCGGATTCTGCAAAAAGGTTTGCGGGACGCATTCCTTGAGTCATCGAACGGACAGATCGGGCACACTTTTGCCAAGCGAGGTTTAGGCGTGCGGATTGATTATATTCTGCACTCCAAGCAGTTGTCCGCATCAGATTTCGACATTCCTCATGTCGATTATTCCGACCACTACCCCATAACAACGACCATTCATTATTGACGGTTTAGTCCAATTGAAAATTCGGGACATCATCGTAGGAGTCAGCGCGTGATTGCTCAATCTGCGCCTGCATCTCATTTTGCTCGCGGCTGACGCACATCAGTATTGCAAAGTACAGGCTTGTTACCAATACAGATGTTCCGCCCCAGGAGACCATCGGCAACGGTTGTCCCGTAACAGGTCCCATGCCGACAGCCACTGCCATGGATATAAACGCCTGCGTCGTAAGCATCAATGCCAATCCCATAACCATGAGCATAGCGCCGTAATCGGCATACTTCGAAGATGTGTAACACGCTCGGAAAAGAATAATCAAGTACAATGCTATCAGCACTATCGCGCCAAACAAACCTGTTTCCTCCACTATGATGGAAAAGATATAATCGGCGAATGCCAATGGTAGGAAGTTACGTTCGACACTGTTTCCCGGCAATACGCCTAACGGCGAAGCACCGCCACGAGCAACAGCCAGCGTAGCATGGCTGCGCTGATAATTGTCATCCGTGATAACAGGTACATCCGATTCACCGTTTCCTTTGTCTGCAATGAAATCATCCACACGCCCGACCCAAGTAATGGCACGTTTGAACGGACCGGTCAGTTTGCGCCCTGCACGGACATAACCGAACTCTACGATAAAGTAGCCCATTACCAGAACGGCAACGGCTATACCGACTGTTGTACCGAGATACTTGAACGGAACACGTGCCAAGAACCACATAAGCAGCACAACGCCGGCCATCAGCACGGCTGTTGACAGGTTGCTGAGCAAGACGGGAAAAATAACCAATGCCGCCAGACCAAGCGTTTTGTAGAACGCACGCACCAGTTCTTCTTCGGTATGTGCACAAGACAAACGGTCAGCAACGACAATTATCAAGCCCAATTTGGCAAGTTCGGACGGTTGGAAGCCGATGCCGAAAATCTTAAACCACCGTTCCGCATCATTGGCGCTGCTGACAAACGGACTATTCGGGATAAGCATCAGGTACAAGCAAACGACTGCGAGCCAATACAACACGAATCCGGCTTTGCGGGCAAGGCTTGACGGAAAGATCTGTGCTACAAAACAAAACGCCACACCAATCAGTATAAACCTAAGATTGTGCCAGACCGGCACAAAGAAGTTGTCTGCCTTGAATGCCAGCGTGCTGGAGGCAGAGAACAACTCAATGACGGCAAACACTATCAGAAAGATAAGAACAGTCCAATAGGTTTTGTCAATATACTTGAGTTTCTTTTTAATCAATTCCAGATTTTTTTCCATGTGACGTATTGTTTACGTGAGGTTTGCGTTAGTTTGATTCGGACTACAGATTGCGCACAGCAGCCATGAACTGTTCACCGCGGTCCTCGTAGGACTTGAACAG
>CALZOG010000033.1 GCA_945827635.1 uncultured Bacteroidales bacterium | reverse complement strand
GAACGGTCTGTCAGTGAGTGAAACGAACGGTCTGTCAGTGAGTGAAACGAACGGTGCTTCGACTAACGACTATCGACTAAAAGATATGGAACATCCTGAGAATAGCACAGACTACAAAGGTCTGCAGGTCAACGACGGAGTGATACCACTGCCGTCGGTCAACCCGTATGCCACCTTCCGACGCAAGAAACGGTTGTTGTCGGCAGAGGAATATGTTGCCGGCATACGCAACGGCGACATATCGATCCTCGGTCAGGCAGTAACATTGGTGGAGAGCAGTCTGCCCTCCGATCAGGCTATAGCGCAAAAGGTGATTGAGGCGTGTCTGCCGTTCTCGGGCAACTCCATACGCGTAGGCATAACCGGTGTGCCCGGTGCCGGCAAATCGACGTTCATCGAGGCACTGGGTACACACCTGTGCAAGCAGGGCAACCATCTGGCTGTGCTCGCCATCGACCCTTCGTCTGAACGGTCGAAAGGCAGTATATTGGGTGACAAGACACGTATGAACGAGCTGTCAACAGCCGCGAATGCGTTCATCCGTCCCAGTCCGTCTGCCGGCTCGCTCGGCGGTGTGGCACGCAAGACGCGTGAGACGATCGTGCTCTGCGAGGCCGCGGGGTTCGACACCATACTCGTTGAGACCGTAGGCGTCGGACAGTCGGAGACCGCTGCACACTCGATGGTGGACTTCTTCCTGCTGCTGCAAGTGACCGGCACAGGCGACGAACTGCAAGGTATCAAACGCGGAATAATGGAGATGGCTGACGGTATAGCTATCAACAAGTGCGACGGTAGTAATGTGGAACGCGCACGCGCAGCACGTGTAAGTTTCAAGAACGCACTTGCTCTGTTCCCGCCCACCGACAGCGGATGGAAACCATACGCCGAGACGTGCTCGTCGGTCGAAAACACCGGCATTACCGATATATGGAAGATGATAACCGACTATATCGCCTTCACGCAAAAGAACGGATACTTCGACTACAAACGAAGCCAGCAGGCCAAATACTGGATGTACGAAACGATACATCAGTCGCTGCTGGACAGCTTCTACCACAACGAGCAGATCGAAGCACTCATACCTATGTACGAGCAACGGATACTGAACAACGAGATCAGCAGTTTCATCGCTGCACATGAGTTGTTGAACAAGTTCAACAGTTTGAAGGTTTCATAGTTTGAATGTTAGATGGCACAAAACACTACAAATAAGAAGAGCAAGAGCGAGTTACCCAAGCCCGGCGCTGATGCGTTAGGCAAGATGCCTCCGCAGGCACCCGAACTGGAGGAAGCCGTGCTTGGCGCAGTGATGATCGAGAAGGACGCCTATCCCACCGTAGCCGACCTGCTGCAGCCGCGCTCGTTCTACAACGACCAGCACCGCCTGATCTACGAAGCCATTCAAGCACTGGCATCCACCGACCAGCCCATCGATACGCTCACCGTTGCCGAGAAACTCAAGCAGCAAGGCAAACTGGCGGAGGCGGGAGGCATAACCAAACTTGCCGACCTGACGAACAAAATCGCCTCCACGGCACACCTGCGTTTTCATGCACAGATAGTGGCCCAGAAGGCTACGGCACGCGAACTCATCGCGCTGTCCAGCCGCATAAGCGAGCAGGCATACAACGAGACACAGGACGTAGCCGAACTGATGCAATATGCCGAAGCAGGCGTGTTCGACATCTCGCAACGGCAGATGAAACGTGATGTCACGCAAATCGATCCGGTCATCACCGAGGCGTTTGCACGTATGCACAAAGCAGCACAGAACGAAGGCAACATATCCGGCACTCCGTCCGGCTTCACCGAACTGGACAAGATGACATCCGGCTGGCAGAAGTCCGACCTGATCATCCTCGCCGCACGTCCGGCTATGGGTAAGACAGCCTTCGTGCTATCGATGGTCAGAAACATTGCTGTAGATTACAAGCGTCCCGTAGCGATGTTCTCGCTTGAGATGTCCAACGTGCAGTTGGGCAACCGTCTGATCATGAACGTTTGCGAGATGGAGGGCGAGAAGATCAAGAACGGCAAACTCACCCCGCAGGAGTGGCAGCAGATGGATACACGCGTGACAGCACTGCGCGGTGCACCGATATTCCTGGACGACACGCCCTCATTGTCGGTATTCGAACTGCGCAGCAAAGCCCGCAAACTCAAGCGCGAGCATGATATACAACTTATTATCATCGACTACCTGCAACTCATGAACGCCTCGGGCATGAACTTCGGCAGCCGCGAACAGGAGGTAAGTATCATTTCGCGTAACCTGAAAGCGCTTGCCAAGGAACTGGATATACCAATCATCGCCCTCTCGCAGCTCAACCGTAACCTGGAGAATCGCGGCAACGGCAAGAACGACAACTCCGTGGACGGCAAAGCACCGCAACTGTCCGACCTGCGTGAGTCCGGTGCCATCGAGCAGGATGCCGATATGGTGCTGTTTATCCACAGACCGGAATACTTCCGCATCTACACCGATACCAACGGCAACGACCTGCGCGGAATGGCTAAGATCATCATTGCCAAGCACCGTAACGGTGCCATCGGCGACATTACGCTGCGATTCCGTGCACAGTACGCCAAGTTCCAGAATGTGGACGACACCGAGGAACCGCTGGACGCACTACCCTACACACAACCCGCTAACAACAGCTCAGCCGACGGCATACGCATACAAGGCAGACTGGACGACTCTGCACGGATATCGGACGATGAACCCGCACCGTTCTAAGCAAAAACGTGCCGTTCGATCGGGGTTTTATCGAGGGAATGTCGATGGTTTATCGGAGTTGGAATGAAACCGGACATATAATTCAAAACACAAATAGAAAAGAAGAATATAAATGAAACGAACAGTAATCATTGATGCACTCAAGAGTACAGCACTCGGCGAGGCGATTCACGTTTGCGGCTGGGTGCGTTCACGCAGAGGGAACAAGAACGTATCATTCATTGCCCTCAATGACGGCTCGACCATCAAGAACATTCAGATTGTAGCCGACCTGAGCAAGTTCAGCGAGGAGCAGCTCAAACCTGTAACTACCGGTGCATGCATCGGTGCCACAGGACTGCTGGTTGCCAGCCAGGGTGCCGGACAATCGGTGGAGATACAACTGACGGAGTTTGAGGTGTTCGGCACTGCCGACCCCGAGAAATATCCGCTGCAGAAGAAAGGTCTGAGTATGGAGTACCTGCGCACGATTGCGCACCTGCGCCCGCGTACGAACACGTTTGGCGCAGTGTTCCGCATCCGTCACAACATGGCCATGGCTATCCACACCTACTTCCACGAGCACGGATACTTCTATTTCCACACACCGCTGATTACCGCCTCTGACTGCGAGGGCGCGGGGCAGATGTTCCAGGTAACGACAAAGAACCTGTACAACCTCAAGAAGGACGATAACGGGCAGATAGATTACTCCGACGACTTCTTTGGCAGGCAGGCGGCACTCACCGTAAGCGGACAACTGGAGGGCGAGCTGGGCGCTATGGCGCTGGGTAAGATTTACACCTTCGGTCCGACGTTCCGCGCCGAGAACAGCAACACGCCGCGACACCTGGCTGAGTTCTGGATGATTGAACCGGAGATTGCCTTTATCGACAAAGACGATCTGATGGATATCGAAGAGGACTTTATCAAGTATTGCGTACGCTGGGCTCTCGACAACTGCATGGATGATCTGGAGTTCCTCAACCAATATGTGGACAAAGGTCTGATCGAGCGTCTGCACTCCGTGATTGACACGGATTTTGTGCGCCTGCCCTACACCGAAGGTATCAATATCCTGCAGGAGGCTGTCAAGAACGGTCATAAGTTTGAATTCCCGTGCAACTGGGGCGACGATCTGAGCTCAGAACACGAGCGCTACCTGGTTGAGCAACACTTCGGCAAACCGGTGATAATGACCGATTATCCCAAGGACATCAAGGCGTTCTACATGAAGATCAACGAGGACGGAAAGACCGTACAAGGCACTGACGTACTCTTCCCGCAGATCGGCGAGATCATCGGCGGCTCAGTACGTGAGGCGGATTTCGACAAGCTGAATGCCGAGATCGACCGCAGGCAGATTCCTATGAAGGATATGTGGTGGTACCTCGACACACGCCGCTTCGGTTCTGCACCACATGCAGGATTCGGATTAGGATTCGAGCGACTGTTGCTCTTCGTAACAGGCATGCAGAACATACGTGACGTTATACCCTTCCCGCGTACTCCCAAAAACGCTGAGTTCTAACCACTCAGACTGATCTTTGTTAACCGATTGAAGAAAATAGTAACAATTATATATTCTTGATCACATGAAAAAAACACTTTTCTTACTGCTTGCTCTACTCGGTGCTTCAGTCAGCATCGTAGCACAGCAGACTGAGCAAATCTCATCATCAACACGATTGGTAGGAAAGATTGTCAACGAAGAGGGTTTACCTATTTCCCACTTCGTGACCGTCACGTTGGGCAACCAGAACATCTCTACCACTGCCAACGAACGAGGCGAGTTCTCGCTATCGTATCTGGAGCCGATGGATGAGGAGTTAATCATCGAGGCTGAAGGTTACATCTCCAACATTGTCTTGGTTCAACTGCTGAAGGGACAGACCAACGACGCCGGCACAATCACTCTGTATCAGGACCTCGCACGCGAGGCACAGGAGGAGGTTCTTCTCAACTTGGCGGAAGCCGACCTCAACGACGATGAGGGTAAGTCACAGTCAGTATCCTCGGCATCAAGCGCCAGCCAGGACGTGTTCAACACGACTACGAGTTTTGCTTGGTCAACAGGCCGCTACCGTAACCGCGGATACGAGAACACCTACGAGACGAATTACATCAACGGTCTGGCATTCAACACCGCCGAGCGTGGAACGTTCAGTTTCTCATCGATGGGCGGCTTGAACGACGCCTCGCGTAACAAGGAGGTTGTGAACAACATCGAAGCCAGCAACTTCACCTTCGGAGGCATAGGCAATGCTACCAACTACATGATGGACGCCTCGCGTTACGCACAAGGCTGGAAGGTCGGCATAGCCGGCACGAACCGCCAGTACAAAGGTCGCCTCAATGCCACATACGCCAGCGGACCGCTGAACAACGGATGGTCGTTCATTGCACAGATTGCATGGCGCTACTCCCCATACATCAATGCCAAAGGTATCATCGGCGAAGGTATAGCCTACAATTCAGGCGGCTATTTCTTCTCCGCGCAGAAAGACTGGGATAACGGTCACCGTCTGTCACTTATCACCTTCGGTGCACCTACCGAGCGCGGTCAGTCGGGCGCTGTTACACAAGAGGTGTACGACCTGACAGGTTCAATCAACTACAACCCCTATTGGGGCTACTGCAACGGCAAGATGCGTAACTCGCGTATTGTTCGTTCGTACGACCCGACGATCATTGCCTCCTACGAGTGGCAGATCGATTCGCAACAGAAGTTGCGCGCCGGTTTAGGTTACCACTACGCCTGGTACTCCAACTCGGCACTGACGTTCTACAACGCTCCCGACCCGCGTCCGGACTACTATCGTAACCTGCCTTCGTTCTTGTACGACGGACAGTTGGACGCTAACGGACAACTGATTGCCAAAGACAACACCTCCATGCAGAACCCGCTGGGCGAAATTGGTCCTGACGGCTCATTGGTGGAGCAGACATACAACGGCAATGTGGTAGGCCATACTATGGATATGGCTACCTATAAGACACTGACCGACCTGTGGAAAGCACGTGACAACAAAACGACCCAGATCGACTGGGACGGACTGTATGCCGCCAACTATGCCAGCAACAAGGCAGACCCGAATGGCTCAGCCTCTTACATGCAGGAGCGCCGACACAACGACCTGGAGGAGGCTATCATCAACGTCAACTACACCAACTCGAAGTTCGACCACCTGAAGATCACAGCAGGACTGGACGCCAAGTATGCTCGTGGCATTCACTACAAGTCCATTGACGACCTGCTGGGCGGCAACCAGTGGATTGACGTCGACCCGTTTGCAGAGCGCGATATCAAGGATCTGGCTACCAACATTGGCATGACGCAAAGCGGCATTGAGAATGTAAAGCAAAATGATATCTTCCACCACAATCAGGCAAAGAAGCAAGGTGACCGCTTCGGTTACAACTACTACATGGATATGGTGCAAGCCAATGTATGGGCTCAGAACGAGTGGACATTCAATGAGTTTGATGTTTACTACGCACTGAAGTTTGCCTACTCTTCCATGCAACGCTCGACAACGATGGTCAACGGCCGTGCCTGGTATCTGGCTACACTCAATCCGGATATGGCTGAGATGTATCTTGGCAAGAGCGCATCGGATATCCTCAACGGCATAGAGCACTCCAAATATATGGGTCTTGCTCATGTGTTTATCGATCCGGCATTCAAGGTAGGCTTCACTTACAAGATCAATGGTCGTAACCGAATCAAACTGAACGCTTTGGCTCAAACCGAAGCTCCGCGCGTACGCGACGCATACATCTCATCACGTGTACACGACCGCGTGATTGACCCGATCTACACGCACGACCACGCCAAATCGCTGACTGACTACTACGCTGCATCGCAGAAGATTGTAGGCGGCGACCTGACATACGACTTCAACTTCCCGATTATCCGCGGTCGTATCACTGCGTACTACACGCAGTTCTTCAACGGCTCGGAGTTGAACGGCTACTACGACGATCAGGCTCGTACGTTCGTCAACCAGACTCTGACCGGCATCAACCGCGTACACCGCGGTATAGAGGCAGCAGCCGCCGTTAAGTTAGGCACCTACTTCACCCTGACCGGCGCCGTGAATGCCGGCGACTACCGCTACACATCAAACGCACAATCCATCACCTCGGCTGAGAACGGCATGGCTGTCGCCACCAAGATGCTGGACGGCTCGCCTATCTACGAGTTGAAAGATTCCGTATATATGAACGGTCTGCACGTAGCCAACGGCCCGCAGCTCACGGCTTCACTCAAGTTGTCGTTCTTCCACTCGAAGATGTGGTTTGCCGACATTACCTGCACCTACTACGACCGCAACTACTTAGACATTGCCCCCTCACGCCGTATGAAACACATGTTCACCGGCAAGTATGAGGACGGCTCACCCGTTAACGGCTCATACCGGATGGTTAGCAGCGGTGTGGATCAGAACTACAACAATGCTGTATTATTGGACGAAGCCGGCGAGATGGTTCTGGATAAGTTCGGCAACCCGCAACTCGCTTATCCGTACAACCTGCTGGTTGCTCAGGAGTCGCTGGCAAGCTCGAATGTTTGGAATCGATTCATCTTTGACGCCAGTGTTGGCAAACTGATTTATCTGCCTAACCGTCAGCAGTTGTCAATCAACCTGTCGGTAACAAACTTCACCAACAATACGAAGTTCAAGACCGGCGGTTACCAGCAAGCACGTATCCCACGCGGCAACTTGCAGCAAAAGACTGAGCAGGAGGGCAACTCTGTTGTGATGCCTAATGCATGGAAGTTCCCGTCGAAGTACTACTACGCTTGGGGCGCAAACTTCTATCTGAGCGTAACGTATAAGTTCTAATCCTATACAATATACGTGAGAACTTCTAATATTCACATCTTAAATTTGAAGAATATGAAAACAGCAAAATATCTATTCATCACAGCCCTGGCAGTATGCCTGACAGCCTGCAATTACGACATCCAGCCGGATAAACTCTATCTGGATGACAAAGACGTACAAGAACTGACTGCGGACGGCAAGATTTATGACCTTGATGAATTTCTGGACAAGTTCATGACAGAAAAGGGCAATTACTGGTCAGATACCGTCAATTACCGCACGCGCGCCAACGACGAAAGCAAAAACCCGGGTATTTGGCTCTTCTCGATCGACACGCTGCCTTCAACGGGTGAAGGTATCTATATCCGCGGCCGCGTATCGACCGATGATTACGGAGGCAACTTCTACAAGGCTCTGGTTATCCAGCAGATTGTTGGCGGCAAGCAGCAGAACCTACGTCTGTCTGTTGACATGAGTTCAGCATCCGGTATGTATCCGCGCGGACAGGAGATCCTGATTCGCTGCAACGGCCTGGCTATCGGTCGCTACGCCAACCAGCCGCAATTGTGCGTTCCTTCGTACAACAACAATACCAACGCGCACAATGCCGAGCAGAAAGTTGGCTGGACTCCCGGACGTATCCCTGCCCCACTCTGCCGCACACACTTCCACCTGATCGGCACGCCCGATGAGTCAAAACTCCAGTACGACACAGTAAAGATCAGCGACTTTGTGGATGATTATGCCGATATCAAAGCAGCTCGCAAGATTGATGGCAAACTGGTTGTTATCAAGGATATCTGGTTCAGTGGACAATACTACGATAACCAAAACGGCCTACTCATGTGCAACTTCTACCAGAAGGATATCAATAACCAAGACAGTATCGGTAACCCTGAGGACGACAGCAACGCTGCCGTATTCGGCCCGACTACCGGTAATGTAGGTTATCCGCAAAGCCGTTGCATCACGGATGGCACGAAATGGACTCTGGTTTCCACATCCGAATATGCTAAATATGCTCACTACTACTTGCCATTTGAGTACGTAAACGATAAGCCCAAATACGGCACTTTCAAAGGATCTGTACGCGGCATATTGGGTTACTACATGGATAATGCAGGTTACAGTCCTGACCGCGCCAAATGGTCAATCACCATTTGTGATATAGACGATCTTGACTTGTATGCTGATGGTACGGGTGAGGTTCCTGCCGGCACCAAATGGGGCTTGTACAAGCGTCCGGATGGAGTAACTGTTGATTTGCGCAAAGAGTGGCAAAAAGACATTCTGGAAGATTCCATTACCTTAACAGATAAGGAAAAGGCTGAGCTTGATAAGAACAAGAAAAATAAGTAATTTGTGAGTTACTTGGATATAATCATATTACTGCCTATTCTGTTTGGCATCATTATGGGTGTCAAGCGAGGAGTAGTAATGGAGGTTTTTGCACTCGTTGGCATTATCCTTGGCATTGTTGTGTCAAGGATATATGCCGGCGATGCAGCCGCATGGCTGCAGCAAGTCAGCCAATGGGACGTCAACCTGCTGAAACCCATAGCGGCATTTGCACTGTTTGTTCTGGTTGCAATAGCCTGCCGATTGTTGTCACTATTGCTCACAAAGTTATTCAAGCTCATAGCACTCGGGTGGCTCAACCGCCTGATAGGAGGTTTGTTTGGCGCAGTTAAATGGATATTGATTCTTGCAGTTATCGTTACATGTATTGACATGCTTGACGGAATACTGCATTTTATCAAGCCCGAACAGAAGGAGAATTCCATACTCTACCCGCTCGCCATTCAACTGACCCAATCAATCAAATCAATGATAATTCATTAAACCGACACATTATGGAAAAATTTACACCGCAACAAGCCCTTGACTATATTTACGCTTCCGGTCATACACAAGGCTTACCAAGCCGCTATGAGGCACAAGCAATGTTACCGGACATCAATGCGCACTTCAAGATTGGCGTACGCCAGTCAAGCGTCAGGATTATCAACGGTCAAAAGGTAATGGCTTTCATTACGCCGAAGTATGTCAGTATTGAAGACATGCTCGCCTACTTACGCAACCGCCAAGCCGGAGCTACTGCTGAAGAGGCACATGAGATTGCCATCGAGGAGGACAACGAACCCAATCCTATTCTGCGTATCCTCCGCCATGCTGTGTTCCATGTCAATCCATCAGCTACCGGCACACTGGAGGAAGCAATCGTCAAGGCTGTGAATCACTGCATATCCTCACGCACGCTTGAGCCGAGCAAGGAGAAACTCAGCGTACACATAGCCGGCACGTCCGACGATGTTACTTATGGATTTGTAATGAAAGAGCGCCCGAAGGCGGAAGCATTCACAATCCCGTTCTGCATTCAACGCAATGCAAATACGATGGGCAGTTCAGCTGTCACCTACACAGGTCACCTGCTCACACCTATCCAGCAGAACAATGTAGCCTCGCTGGGTCAATGCCTCACGGAAGTTATTCGATACATCAAGGAGTAAGACATTTACACCTGCTAATACATAAAACAGGCGGTACAAATGAATGTACCGCCTGCTTTTGTGTATCGGACACGTTCTTCCCTATTTCCAGAACACGTCCGTCATATCGCGCAGCCCTTCGGGCGTGACGCGGTAGAAGCGCTGATTGGTAGTTTTGGACTTCAAGCCGCCCAAAGCCTCAATATACGGTCCTACTTTGATATAGTCGAAGCCTTGCATTTGCAAGTCTTCCGGCAGTTTGGCAAATCCGGTGTACCAACACGTTTTCTTCCCCTGCATGTGCACCCACTGCGCCACACGCTCCACTTCATGATAGTCGCGGTCGCCCCCCTGTATGCTCACGCACGTGATATACGGATACCTATCTATCAACCGTTGCAGCCATTCGGGTGTCAGCACATCACCAACAGGCTGCCATAGGTAAGAACTATGGCAGCCCGGGCAATGATGCGGACAATCGGATATATTCAGTGCCAGCGTAGTTTCATCGGGCACCTCCTGAAACACTATGTCGTAATCAGCGACGAGCATGATAGAGCATTTCACTCAAAGAGTACAGACCGCTTCACTCAAAGACAAAAGGCTTAGCAGGCTTCTTTCTCCTTGTTCATGTTAGCGTAGTAGCGACGTGCAGCCTCCTGCTGACGCGGCTCGGAGAAGTTGCTTACGCGCTTCAGATAACCAATGATACGGGTCAGATAATCCAGATCCTTGCTGCCGCACTCGGGGCACTCGTGCAGGTAACGTTTGTCAATATGACCACAGGAGTTACATACGGTGTTGGGGATATTGAATGTGAAGTAGTTCGTTCCCTCAACAGCAGCTACACGCAGCAGGTTGCGGTATTGCTCTTTGGACAGGTGCTCCTCCAGGTTGCAGTGCAGTGCACTACCGCCGGTAAGGTGCTCTACATAACGGCGGCCGTGGAGTTTGAACTTCTCCATCACATTCAGAGTTGAATCCTCTACGACGTAGAAATATGAATTGTAGCAGTCACGCGGAACGACATAACCGTCCTCCTTGTCCCACTTGGCGTGCTTAACACCGACATTCTCGGCAGGAATCATTTCGCAGTTGAACATCACATCTTTTGTGCGATATTCTTTGTTCTTCTTCTCAATGATTCCGAGCACTTCCTGTACGTAGTGTGCATACTCGTCGTTGTCGGTAATCTTGATGCCGAGGAACTCTGCACCTTCCACCAGACCATTCACGCCGATGGTCAGATACTGACGGCTGAGGTTAACAAATCCGGAGTCGAATAAGGGCAACATTCCTTGCTTCTGCAACTCATGAAGGTTGGCGTCATAAGCGAGCTGTACCTTGTGCATAAGATCAACCACCTGTTCGATGTATGCCGGATACGCCATTCCCTGACGTACTGCATACTGGATAGCACGGTTGAGGTTGATGGTCAGCACACTCTTCGAACCGGTACTTACACCGCCTGCACCCAGCGTATAGCTGAATCCGTTGTCAGTAATCTCGTTACGAAGACGGCAGCATGAAGCGAGTGAGTCGGCATTATCGCTCAAGTAGGTAAAGAACGAGTGTCCTTCGGCGTACATCTCGGCGGTGAAGTCGGCGTACTCTTTGTCCTTGACATCACCATTCTCGCTGAGCAGTGCCATGGTCTCAACCGGGAAGGTCAGCACGGCACGCGTGCGCTCCTTGTTGAACCACTTCATGAACCGCTTCTGGAGCCAGTTCAGGCTGTCCCAGTGAGGTTTCTCACCATCAGGAAAACGGAAGTCGCCGAAGATTGACTCAAAGTAGTATCGGTCGTAGTATGAGATGTTCCAGAACACCGACTGATAGTTACGTGCGCCGGCAGGCTGGTTGATGGAATATACCACTTGCTGGAAGCAGTCGGTCAGGATCTTGTCAATCGTGCGTTTCTTCAGGCTGAGTTCTACCACCTCATCTGCACGCTTGTAGTAATCTTCACCATATTCCTTCTCGCAGAAGTAGTTCATGTACATGAGGAACTCTGGGGTTGCGCAGGCGCCTGACAGCATGGAGCTGACCATAAACACCATGTTCACAAATCCTCCGCAGAAAGCCTTGAGGTTGGTAGGTGCAACGGCATTGCCGCCAATAGCCTTTGTTCCCTCCAGCAGCCACGGATACATTGTAACCGAAGCACAATAGTTGGCGAGCGATGTCTCATCGTTCTTGTACAGGATATGTGTGTTCAGAAGATTGATGTACTGATCGGCAAGCTCCTTGCCAAACATCTTCTCAATACGGTTAGTCAGCAATCGGCGGTTCAAGCGGATATAGTTGCTCTTGGGTAACTCACCGATCAGTGTGGCAATGTTCTTCTTCTCCACATTGGCATTAGCGTCGTACTTGCTACCCGTAGCGGCATTCGATGCCGAGCAGTACTCAATCAGGAATTTCAGTTTCTCCAATGTCTCACGGTCTTCCGAATGGCGATAGCGATACACCATGTAGTTCTTGGCAACCTGATAATAGCCCTCAGTCATCAGCGCTACCTCGACCTGGTTCTGGATATCCTCCACACCCATTCCTGAGTGCACGCGCAGATGTGAAAGGACTGAGGTTAATGTTTCCTCGGTAGCAAATGTACCGGACGCAATGAATGCCTTACTGATAGCATCCTTGATTTTGTCGATGGAGAAGAGCACTTCTTTTCCATCACGTTTGATAATTTTTGTTTCCATTAGTAGTATATTTCTTTTCACAAACTGACAACAATCGGCACTATCCCATAGCACAAAGTTTTCCATTTTGGACAACTTTCGCACTACTCCAAAAACGTTATCTCCCTCGTTATCAAGTTTGTACGTTAAATTTTCGGGAAACTTTCGTTATTTTCGAACGAAATCTATTGCAAAAATACAACATTTTTATGAAATATGCAAATTTTCGTGAAGAAAAATTTTTATATTCAAATTTTGTCATATAGACAAACTAATTTTAAGTTTTTTTTCAGAAAACAAAACATGGCACAGAATTTGCCGCAAAAAATGTGATAATGATGTATTTTCGTCACATACGCAGTCTGCTTCTTGGCAGCATATTGATGCTGTCAAGCGTTGTAATGGCGCAGTTGAATACGGACCGTATCACCTCTATCGGACGAAATGCGCTTTACTTTGAGGACTACGTACTGAGTATACAATACTTCAATCAGGTTATCAAACTCAAGCCCTATCTGGCTGAACCTTACCAACTCAGAGCCATAGCCAAGATTCAACTCAGCGACTACCAAGGTGCGTTGCGTGACTGCAATGCTGCCATCGAACGCAACCCGTTTCAGCCTGGGGCATATTATACCCGCGGATATGTTTACCGCCAGTTAGGCGACCATGAGAAGGCTGAACAAGACTTTACCGAAGCACTCATTTTTTCCCCGGAAAACAAGACCTATACTCTATTGCGTGCAGACACTCGCGCGCAGCTTGGGCGATACGACGAGGCTCGCGCCGACATTGATTACCTTATTCGCCGCGAACCTGAGTCCGCATCATTGCATTTTGAGCGGGGAGTGATTTGCATGCAGCAGAAGGATACCGCCTGCGCGTTGGAGGAGTTTAAAGCGACTGTGAAATACGACTCACAGAATGCACAGAACTGGTCAGCATTGGGCGTAGTAACCATGATGGCCGGAGACGAGGACGCGGCGTTTGCCGACATATCGCAAGCCATCAATCTTGGCTCAAAATACGCAGGAGACTATATCAACCGGGGTATAATCTATTACCGCAAGCACAATTACCGCGCTGCACTGACCGACTACGACAAGGCTATCGAGTTATCGCCCCGCGAGGCGCAATGCTTCTTTAACCGCGGTGTATTGCGTCAGGAGGTAGGCGACTATAACCGCGCATACGATGACTTGAGTCGCGCGCTGGAGCTGATGGAACTATCGCCTTCGGCCACCGCCACCTCCGAACTGCTCGGACCTATCCTGTATCAGCGCGGAATGGTATCCATGCAACTGCGGCAATGGAAAGATGCCATTCATGATTTTGACTCCCTGACGGTGCTCCACCCTACGTTCATGCCCGCGTATTATATTGCTTCGCGCGCACACACGGCGTTGGGAGAAAAGCAACAGGCACAGGCCTGTCTGCAACGCGCCTACCAACTTGAGGAGCAGCAACGGCAGAAAGCCGATACGCAGCAGCAATCCGGCAGCAATCTGAATACGGACGTACAAATGGCACGCACAGAACAAGGGCGGCGCGATTACCGCAAGCTCTTCTCGCAACGTGCGGCGCAAAACGGCGAAGCTGACAGTCAGGAGCAAAAGTACAGTTCCGCCTCACGCGGGCGAGTACAGGACAAGTACCAGGATCTGATCAACGAGCCGAGTGTTGTGCTGTCATACTACTCGCAATCGCAAAGCAAATACAACTATTCACTCGCAGCCTTCAACCGCCTGCAAATGCTGCCCGATGCGTTGAAGGCAACCACCCACGAAGTTCCTCTGTCTGCTGAAATGGTTTCCCACCATTTTGCCCAGATCAGCAGTTTGTCGAACACGATTGATGCGCTGCCACAGGACTTGCGCTCCGTACCCGAGCGTGAAGCCACACGCGTAGCAACACTTTTGTTCTCGCGCGCCGTGGAGTTTGCTATCGTGCAGGATTATGCTTCGGCCATTGAGGATTGTACGCGTGCACTTACACTTTCCGGTCTGGACAACACAATGGTAGCAATCATGTATTTCTGCCAAGCCAACTGGCGTTACCGGCTGCTCGAATACCAGACCTTCTACAACGAACCATCAACAGGTTCCGGCATCAGCTCCGGCAATGCACTCGCAAACGGCTCCACACTTCAGCAACGCAACGCTCCCGCGGCGCAACGGTTCACACTCATGCTGATGGATTACGATCAGGTTATCCGCCGCCTGCCGGACTTTGCGTTTGCCTATTACAACAAAGCGAACATCCTATGCCAGCAAAAAGACTATGAAGCCGCTATACGGCATTACAATGACGCTATACACGCTGACAGCGAGTTTGCCGAAGCTTATTTCAACCGCGGCTTGACATACATATACATCGGCAAGCAACAAGAGGGATTACAGGACTTGTCGCGTGCCGGCGAACTCGGCATCTATCAGGCATACAATATAATCACGAGATTGCAGTGAGGCGCAGCATAGTATTCATATTACTCGCGATAAGCATCAGTGCACCGGCACAAGTGCTGTACAAGATATCCGGCAACTCTGCCAAAGCACCATCGTATATCTTTGCGACGAACAAGATTGTGGGTATCGAGTTTCTGGACAGCGTGCCTAATCTGCTCCGCTGCTTTTCACAATGCAAAGTCGTACTGACCGAGTTTGCCATGCAGGACTACGAAGCGCTTGCCACACTGCGAGTGGCGGCACTGCTGCCCGACAGTATCCGCCTGGATCGCTACTACACAACCGAGGAGTATCAGAAGATCGACGAAACGATGCAACTCACCTTGGGCATGGGTATGGATAAACTATGCCGCATGAAGCCTTCCTATCTGACCGCGATGTACCGCAACGAGTTGTTGCACAAGTGGCTGGACTACGACGACCAGCGCTCCATGGAAGCATTCTATCAAGCTATAGCCTCCGACAAAGGTATTCCTGTGCGCGCCATAGACGATATTGGTGAAACGATGTACATGCTGTTTGACCGCGAGCCGTTTCACTGGCAGTGCAAAGAGTTGCTGCAGATCATCGATTATCCCGAGCGCGAGGTGCGTCAGGAACGCACTATTGCCGCTATGTACCGCATGGGCAGACTGACCGATATAGCCTACCTGCTTGTATCGCCCGATAACCAAAGCACGCAGTCGTATTCCGATTATCAGATATACGCTGCGCGCAATAAGGAATGGGTTAAACGTCTGAGGGACTATCTGGTAGAGGGCGGTGCGTTCATCACGCTGGACGCCATTTACCTGGGCGGTGAGAAAGGTCTGCTTGAGCAACTTCGTGCCGCAGGCTACCGCGTACGCTCGGTTAACAGATAATTTATTATACAAGTCCTTGCTCGACCATCGCATTCGCGACTTTCATAAAGCCGGCGATGTTTGCACCTTTAACATAGTTGATATAGCCGTCTTCCTCTGTACCGTACTTGAGGCAAGCGGCGTGGATATCCGCCATGATCGTGCGCAGACGCTGGTCAACTTCTTCCGCTGTCCACTTCAGTCGCATGGAGTTCTGCGTCATTTCCAAGCCACTGGTAGCCACGCCCCCGGCATTGCTTGCCTTGCCCGGGCTGTAGAGGATCTTTGCGCCCTGGAAGATTGCGATGGCTTCCGGCGTACTGGGCATATTAGCGCCCTCGGTTACACAGAAGCAACCGTTATTGACAAGCGTCTTGGCATCGGCTTTCTCTATCTCGTTCTGCGTTGCACAGGGCATTGCTATATCGCACGGGATACGCCACGGACGTTCACCGGGGAAGTATTGTGCCTGAGGATACTTCTGCGCGTACTCTTTGATTCGACCGCGACGAACGTTCTTCAGTTCGAATACATAATTCATCTTCTCTTCATTCAGTCCCTCGGGATCATAGATGAACCCGTCGGAGTCGCTGAGCGTAAGGACTTTTGCTCCGAGCCGCATGGCTTTTTGTGCAGCGAACTGCGCAACGTTACCCGCACCGGATATGCACACACGCTTGCCCTCAAATGACTCGCCCCGCGTACGCAGCATAGCCTCGGCAAAATAACATGCACCGTATCCGGTAGCCTCAGGGCGCATCAAGCTGCCCCCCCAGTGCTGACCTTTGCCGGTAAGCGTACCGGTGAACTCGTCACGCAGACGTTTGTACTGCCCGAACATGTATCCGATCTCTCGTCCGCCTACACCTATATCTCCTGCAGGCACATCGGTGTCAGCACCTATATGGCGTTGCAGTTCAGTCATGAACGACTGGCAGAACCGCATCACCTCGGCATCACTCTTGCCACGCGGCGAGAAATCCGAACCGCCTTTGGCGCCCCCCATGGGCAGCGTGGTCAGCGCATTCTTGAAAGTCTGCTCGAAAGCCAGGAACTTCATGATTGACAGATTGACAGACGCGTGGAAGCGAATACCGCCCTTATACGGGCCAATAGCGCTATTCATCTGCACCCGGAATCCGCGGTTAATCTGCACCTCGCCCTGATCGTCCATCCAGGGTACACGGAACATTATCACACGTTCGGGTTCAACCATACGTTCAAGCACTTTCTGCTCACGCATATACGGATACGCCATCACTACGGGCGCAACACTCTCCACTACTTCGCGAACCGCCTGATGAAACTCATTCTCACCGGGGTTCTTCCTAATCAAGTCCGCCATAAAGGCGTCCACATACGTTTTAGTTTGCTTATCCATACGAGTAAAGTCTAGGATTGGTTCGATAATCATTGCATATTCCTCTGACGAACAGCCTCGTAAATCATCACACCGGCAGCCACAGAAACATTCAAGCTCTCCAGTTTGCCCAACATGGGGATACGCACCTTGTCGGTAGCCAGGTCAAGGTTCGCCTCATATATGCCGTGCTCCTCGCTACCCATGATGATAGCCAGCGGCTGAGACATATCCACCTCGGTGTAGTTCTGCGTACTATGCTCGGTAGCTGCTACGATACTCAGACCGCTTTCACGCAGGTAGTTCAACGCGTCCTGCATGTTCGCCACCTTGCATACGGGCAGCGTGTGCAATGCTCCGGCGGATGTCTTGATTGCATCACCGTTGACAGCTACGCTGCTGCGTGCGGCAATCACTATGCCGTCCACGCCCGCGCACTCGCAGGTGCGAGCTATAGCACCGAAGTTACGCACATCGGTTATGCCGTCCAAAACCATCAGGAAAGGCACTTTGCCTTGCTCAAAGAGCATCGGCACGAGCGACTCCAGCGGCGTGAACTCAACGGGCGAGAGAAAAGCGATCACGCCCTGGTGATTCTTGTCGGTATATTGGTTGAGTTTCTCAACCGGCACTCGCTGCACCTGCGTGGGCACATTTGCCAGTTTGGCAGTCAGTTCGCGGCCGAGAGCAGAACTCATATCGCGGCGAAGCAACACTTTGTCGAGCGTCTTGCCGGCATCTATAGCCTCAATCACCGCGCGTATGCCAAAGATCATTTCTTTCTCCGGCGGACGCTTGGTGTCATAATTATGTTTCGTTATCATGTTGTATTCTAATTGTTTAGTCAAAGCACCACTTGATACCCAGACACGGGTTGCACATACATCCTTTGCCGGTTGAGCCGGAGAAATTGTAGCTGAATTCTATCTCCGTACCAATATTCAAGTTCGGGCACTTGAACCACCTTCCCACGTTGTACCACAGTTGCGGTTCGGTGATCATTACCCACGATTGCCCTGCAGCTGTGCGTTGCCCCCATATATCCAGGAATCCGGAGAAGCGCAAGCCCGGAGCAGTACAAAAATCATCGCAATTCCACACGAACGTGAACTGGACAGGTGCTGCATTTCGGAACTTATTGTAGTCATCTACAATATACTTGTAAAGCAGCTCAATGTTGAAAATGTTCTTATAGTCGGCAGTATGCAGACAATAGTTAAGTCCGAGCAACGCAGCATGATTGATTCCGTAACCATGCAGGATGTTGCTTCCCTGCTCTTTCCACACTCCTACTCCGCCGTTATACTCGACCTGTACACTGAGATCTTTTGCCGGGCTGTTCTGCCAGAAGTTCAAGCAGCGGGCGATCTCCATATATGCCATAAACGGTGTGTTATTCGGGTCATTGCGGTGAATAGCATAATCGAGATCGACGAACGAAAACGTACTTCCCCAATTGTCGGCATAAAACAACTCCAAGGTTGTTGTCACCCTGTTGGAACGCTGATTCGCGCAAGCTGTGCCTTCTGAACCGAAATCATAGAAAACCTGAATGTTCGTGCCTGCATTCATTTCAAGCGTGCACAGACATATTCCGCACAACAGAGAAAGTATTCTTTTCCGGGTCATACAATGCTTGGGAATCAAAACGTGAATTTTTGAAATAATCGTTTCTACAAAAACAAAATAAGGTGTTTCCCGGCTAAGGAAACACCTTATTTCTGCACATCCTTATCCGACGGATTTCTTTGCACTGGCTACGATAGCCTGGAATGCTTTGGGCTGATTAACAGCGAGGTCGGCAAGCACCTTGCGGTTGATTACGATACCTGCTTTCTTCAGTGCACCCATGAGTTGGCTGTAGCTGAGTCCTTCCAGCCGTGCGGCAGCGTTGATACGCTGGATCCACAGAGCGCGGAAGTTGCGTTTTTTGTTTCGACGGTCACGGTAAGCATATTGCAAACCTTTCTCCCATGTGTTCTTGGCGACAGTCCATACGTTTGCACGGCCACCAAAATTGCCTCGTGTGAGGCTCATGATCTTCTTACGACGGTTGCGCGAAGCAACGTGATTTACTGATCTTGGCATAATTCAATACTCAATTTTGATGGTTAGACATTAGCGCAGCAACAACAGCTCGCGAATCGAGCGGAGATTGCTGTGATCGACAAGTGCAACATGCGTCAGGTTACGCTTTTGCTTTTTCGTTTTCTTGGTCAGAATGTGACTCTTGAACGCGTGTTTGCGTTTCAGTTTACCTGTTCCGGTAAGCGTAAAGCGCTTTTTGGCACCGGAATTAGTTTTTACTTTTGGCATTTTGTTAAATATTTAATTTTGTTAATAATCGGCTCAAGGCAGCACAAAAGCCTTGATACCGTTTCTCGGATCAGCCAAGCTTGGCTGATATATTTGCGATTATTTTTTGGGCGAGATGTTCACAATCATTCGTTTGCCTTCCAGCTTGGGCACAGCTTCCACTTTGCCGTAGTCAGCCAGATCGTTGGCAAAGCGTGCCAACAGCAATTCTCCCTGCTCCTTGAACAGTATCGAACGCCCGCGGAAGAACACGTATGCCTTGACTTTGTTTCCGTCCTTCAGGAACTCCTGCGCATGCTTGAGTTTGAAGTTGTAGTCATGCTCATCGGTCTGCGGTCCGAAGCGTATCTCCTTGATAACGACCTTGGCCGAATTGGCTTTCTGTTCTTTCTCTTTGCGTTTCTTCTGGTACAAGTACTTCTGGTAGTCGAGTATTCTGCACACGGGAGGCTCGGCATTAGGCGAGATCTCCACCAGGTCAAGGTTTTGTTCGTCAGCAATCTGCATGGCTTGACTCAAGGAATAAATACCTTGTTGTACATTGTCACCCACCAGACGAACCTCAGCCACGCCGCGTATTGCATCATTGATGCGGTTAGGCAATTCTTTTTCAACACGTCCGCGCTTGTCGCGTGGCGTACGGGGTAAATTTGTTGCTATAGTTTTGTCCTCCTATAAGGGTTGGTTTCCTCCACAGCACAACCCTATACCGCGCTCACCTACCGGCTGCACATAACAGGTATCTGCAACCTCCGTAGCGGAACGGCTATAGCATTTGCTATGAATTCGGACACAAAGGTACGAAAAATTTACCGTTTTAGCAAATGTTTCACTGCTTTTTCTACAAAAAACTTCATTTTGACAGGTAAATATGCACTATAATCAGGGTATTTTGGCAAAAACAGATAAATCTTTGCATTTATTTGCATATATCAATTATTTTTTGTAACTTTGTAGTCGATTCCGATTGGTTCGGACATGGGTTGACATTAATCCTTAATACAATATCTAATATGACAAAATTATTTCGTCACACTATTCTTTTGATTGCAGCCATCGGCTTGTTCGCTGCCTGTGATGATAATGCCATTCCGTCTGACCAGATGGGCATTAACGGTATTACACAAGGTCGTGTTGAATACGACACTATTCGTAACTTGCGTGAGGCTACAGCTGACACTATAGATGTAGCTGCCGCAGTACAATACGGATTGGATTCACTTAAATCGGGCGAGACTTCGACAAAGTCCTTCTACGTTCTGGGAATGGTGAAAGGGTTCTATCAGACGCTTGATGTCAACTATGGCAATGCATCGCCGATCATTACCAACAAGCTCTCCGACCGCCAGATGATCTGCTTCCGGCTCAAGAGTTTCAACAATGCCAAGTTCACATCCGAAAGTCAGTTGCAGGTAGGCGATATAGTAGTAGCATATGGCAAGATTCAGAACCGTTACGGTGTGCCGCAGCTGACGCAAGGTTGCTACCTTGTTACATCCGACAACCCGGAGGCAGAAGGCAAAACTGAATAACAATACAGAATAACAACACAACCAACTAAAATAAAACTTAACAAAATGAAAAAATCATTACTTATTGCTTTGTTCGCATTAGTATGCGGTACAATGGCTTACGCTCAGCCGCGTGCAATCGGTGGCCGTTTAGGCTATGGTATTGAGGCAAGTTATGAAC
>CALZOG010000032.1 GCA_945827635.1 uncultured Bacteroidales bacterium | reverse complement strand
GGGCGGGACGAACCTTTCTTCGCTTCGCTGCGTAAGCTTCTGTGACCCCGCTGGGCGGGACGAACCTTTCTTCGCTTCGCTGCGTAAGCTTCTGTGACCCCGCTGGGGCTCAAACCCAGAACCTTTCTTCGCTTCGCTGCGTAAGCTTCTGTGACCCCGCTGGGGCTCAAACCCAGAACCTTCAGAACCGGAATCTGACACTCTATTCAATTGAGCTACGGGGCCTATGAGCGTTCGGCAACGCGGTCGCATCAGATGCCGCTTGGCGGCATATAGGCGACGCGTGCCTCCGCTCTCCGAAAAACAACCTTGGCAGGTTCTTTTTCGGGGGGGGGGCAGTCCTAATGGACTGCTAAAGAATTAGTCGGTCGGGAAAACGAGTTTTCCGTCCGATATGTCAATGAACCATTATTTGCGGCTACCGCCGGCATAGATTGCAATGTAATACAACAACGTTGCGAGCGATGAGAGTGCAGCAACGACGTATGTATAAGCCGCAGCACGCAAAGCGGCTGAAGCCTTGGGAACATCTTCACGCGCAAGAAGCATGGACTCCTCCATCCAATTGATGGCACGCATGGAGGCATTAATCTCCACAGGCAGCGTGATGAACGAGAAGAGCGTAGTAAAAGCGAACAGCACAATGCCGAACAACATCAGTTGCGGGAAAGTCTGCAGCACCAACATACCTGCGAGGAGCACCCACATAACCCATCTGGATGAGAAGTTGACCACAGGAACGAGAGCCGAGCGCATGCGCAGAGGCGCATAGCCGACGGCATGTTGTACGGCGTGTCCACACTCGTGTGCAGCGACAGCCATTGCGGCAAGCGTAGCACCCTCGTACACCTCGCGGGAGAGGTTGACAGTCTGATTGGCAGGGTTATAATGATCAGTAAGAACACCTCCGGTACAAACGACTTTGACATCGGTTATACCATTTTCGCGCAACATACGTTCTGCGACCTCACGTCCTGTCATGGATGTGCGGATAGCGCTATACTGCCTCATGCGCCTATTGAACAGCGCACTGACCAGCCAGCTTGCCAGCATTGTTGCGATGAATATGCCCCAGTATAAGTTCATTGTTGTTTCTTGTTTATTTTTTGTTCTGCCGGATGAGCAGCCGTCGGCAGGTCTTGCAAACACCATAAATAGTGAGCGAGAAGTGTGCCGGAACGAAGTTGGCGTACTTGCGGTTCTGCACTATCTGCTGTATAGCCTTGTCGGTGAAATGCGCTTCCCGACCGCATCGAGTGCAAATGATCCGCATGGCGTCCTTGGCATCGAGTGCCCACTTGTACTGCTCGGATATAACTCCTTTCGTCCTTTCTAACTTGTACAA
This sequence comes from uncultured Bacteroidales bacterium, assembly GCA_945827635.1. Taxonomy (GTDB): domain Bacteria; phylum Bacteroidota; class Bacteroidia; order Bacteroidales; family Paludibacteraceae; genus Colicola. Next base: position 20,275 of record CALZOG010000032.1, on the reverse strand, counting down.
AATTCGTGCCGAAACGAACAATTCGAGCGAATTATATAAGGTTGGCAGCGAAATATGTGCTTCTTGCCGCTTGGAATCGAGGTCATGAATGGTGAACAGCGGTTTGTTGATCTCCGCAACAAACTTGAGTAATTGCTCCCGTTCGATCGTATGGCGCATATTATGCTCCCGGATGTACTCATCGAGCACAGCCAAAGCTTTTTCGTATCGTTCGACGGTAGTCATGGGATTTACGATTTGGAGATTTACTATTTGATTATCAGATCGTTTTTTCGTAAGCTCGGCGGCGTTTGTGCTGCTTATGCGGGAACATTTCCCAGTTGGCGATATTACGTGTGTTGGTCTCCATAATGGCGGTCGTCTCGACACGTTTTATTCCGTACTTGCGGTAGTAGGGATGCTGCTCGGCGATAATAACAGCATTGACGCCTAAGCCCTGATAGTCGGGTCGCACGCCGATAAGCAGGAGGTCGAATGCCTCCATCTTTTTCGCCTTCAGGGCGCGCAGAACTCCGATCCAACTGAAGGGGAAGAGTCTGCCTTTGCAGCGGCGCAAAGCGTGCGAAATATCCGGCATACCGAGTCCGACGCCAACAATCTCGTTCTTGTCGTTGACCACGATGGTTACAAAATCGAAGTTCAGGAGAGGGAAATAGGTGTTCTTGTAATGCTCCTTCTGCCTGGGTGTCATGGGTTGGAAGTTATAGAGCTTCTGGTACGCGGTATCGAGCATATCCATATACTCATCACCATACTTCCGCTCCAGCTCTTTGGCAGAGTGCACCTTATCAACGCGCAGGTTATAGCGCTCGCGCACAAGTTTGTCGATACGCAGTACGCGCTCGGGCGTATCGCATTGCGGGTCAGTGATCTGGATCTCGATCCAGTCGTTCTCCTTGGTGAGTCCGTAAGCCTCCATGTGCTTCGCGTAATACGGGAAGTTGTACAGCGACGCCATAGGCGCGAGGTACTCGAATCCCTCGATGAGCAGTCCCTCGTAATCCCAGTCGGTGAAGCCGACAGGACCGTTGAGTTGTGTCATGCCTTTGCTTTTGCCCCATGCAGCAACAGCATCGAGCAGAGCACGGCTGACCTCGTAGTCATCGATAAAATCGATCCAGCCGAAACGAACCTTCTTAACTCCCCAGCGCTCGTTAGCAACGCGGTTGATGATTCCGGCTACGCGTCCGACAACTTTACCGTCGCGGTAAGCGAGGTACTGAACGGACTCGCAGACATCATACGAAGGGTTCTTGGCGGGGTTGAACGTATTCATCTCGTCCAACAAGAGGTGAGGACAGAACTCCTCGCAGTTTTTATACAGATCGTTACCGAATTTGGCAAACTTATATTGCTGCCACTTGGTTTTTACTTCTTGAAGAATGATTGCCATGTTATATAATCACAAAAAGGAGCACAAAGATACTACAAAAATTGCAGATTTGCAAATTTTGAGGATATTTTTTACAATATTTGTATTTTTTGCACCATAAAAGAGTTATTTATTTGCATATTTCAAAAAAAAGTTGTATCTTTGTGTCGTGTTTTAGCATACTTGCAATTGCTGCGTTCCGAAAATCGCCAAATTATCAGTCCAGCACAAGACGCAAGAACAAGGATGAGTCCACTGAGCGTGGGCTATCCGGTTGTTTTGTCGGGTGTTTGGCGATACCTTGGAACGCAGACTGAGATAGTCCGCGCTTTTTAATTATTATATCGTCAAACAAAAACAATCGACAAAATGAAAAAGATTCTAATCGTAATGCTGGCAGCCGTATTCAGTCTGTCACTGACAGGTTGCCAATCGAATGGCAAGAATGATGCAACTGTAAAAGTAAAAGTAGTAGACAAGCTCGGTCTTCCGCAAAGCGGCGAGACCGTGTACATGTTCAACGCCCAGAAATGGGATCAAGGCGAGTCGTTCCGCGAGGTTATATTCAAGGACAAATCAGCCGTAACGGACAATAATGGTGTAGCCACCTTTGAGTTGCAAGAGACCTTTGATTTGGAAATCATTGACAGCCAAACTACATTGTATTTTGCCACTTTCGAGAATGACGGCAAGACCATCAAAGGTCAGACAGCCGTTACCGTGAAGAAAGGCGAGACGAAAGAGGCAACCATCCGCCAATAAGTCTGCTGAACAATAAACAGACAATCCCCGACCGTACAGGCGATCGGGGATTGTTGCATTGTCGGGTGTTTGGCGTTCCGCGCAGTTGCGCACTTACACAACAATGCTTGATTACTTAAGTACTATGCACAGTATGGCAATCAGCAGTCCCATATTGACCAACATTGCCAAAGAGAGGGCGACAAGACAGCCAAAAGTCATATCGAATGACTGGCGGTATTCCCTACGCTCGGTAATGCCGTTCATTATACTTGTAAGAGAACGGTTTCTGGATTCGTAATCCTTTTCGGCAAGACGCTCGGTGAGGAATGTAATTTGCTCCTTATCCAGGTCCACATAATTGTTTTTGTCATCAAGAGGGAACGTTAGCCTCTGGATTTTCGTGTCGAGAAATGCTTCTCGTAACAAATCCATATTTACTATCAACCGCGGTCCTACACAAACGAAATTGTGACGATAAACAGGCAGACCTTTGTCGGTTTTTCGTTCCAATTCAGCACGCAGTGCCTTGAAATTAAACGTTTGCACTGTTTGCAAAGGTTTTTTGTCCTCCTTGGAATAAACAAGCGCTCCTTCGCCATCTCCTTTTAACGGAGTAGTGAAAGCGTATATGCGACTGAAGGCGAGATAGATATCCTGCGTCTTCTTGCGCGCACCACCTGTATCCACCGCCAAGGGGAGTTTAATCTTTCGCTGATTAAAAGGTTCTGAATTTGCCATACTGTTACAAATACTTAATTACCATGAGAGCGGTCGTACTCGTCGTTGTTGGGGTTACATTGGTTGCTGTGATTGTCGTAATCAGCCTTGCAATGATCTGCATCTGAATGCCACATAATTATAAAATTTAAAAAGTTAAACATTTGTTGTTGACCAATCCGCATCAGCTATGAACGATTGACGATGCAAAAGTACAAAAAACAAATGAATTTTGCAAATCAAGAGCAGGCTTATGGAAAAAATTGCTTATTTTTGGAAAAAATTTTTGGCTATCAGTCCAACGCCACACGAATTTCCATGCCAAACGCCTTGGTAAACGCATCGGTGTGAATCAGATTCTGCGGTGTGTCGATAGCTATGCCTTCGTTCTTCGTGTACATAAGCAGCACGCGGTCGGCTGTACGGAGAGCGAGATCGAGTTCGTGGGTAGAGATAAGAATCGTCTTGTTTTGTTCGTGTGCAATGGAGCGCAGCAGATTGAGCGTTTTGATGCGGGAAGGCAGATCAAGGTGCGCTGTCGGTTCGTCAAGAAGGATGACCGGCGTCTGCTGGGCGAGAGCCTTGGCAATGAGGATACGTTGTTTCTCTCCGTCGGAGTGATCGTTGTAAAAGGTATCCGCCAGGTCATCGACCTCGACTTGTTGCATAGCATCGCGTACAATTCGATGGTCAGCAGCCGACAGAGTACCGAGAAACGAAGTATACGGATAACGTCCCATAGCGACCACATCCCTGACGGTAGCACTATCGACACTCAGTCGTTCGGTGAGAACGAGGGCAATGTATTTAGACCGCCTCGCTGCCAGATCGCTGCGCTGTTGGAACGCTTCACTGAATGAAAATCGGCATTCGCCCCCCAAAGACTGTTGGAGACCTGCCAAGGTGCGTAGCAAAGTGGATTTGCCACACCCGTTGGCACCCAGCAGGGCAACCAGTTCGCCATCGGCGATTGTAAAGGAGAGGTCGCGCTGAACGACACGCGTGCCATAGCCTATAGTAAGATGATTGCAGGATATCATAGTTTGGGCAGCCGAGTTTGGCTGCTAACATTTCTATTCATAATAATACACGCGCTGCACACGGCGTGAGACGGATGTTAGCACCTCGTAGGGGATCGTGCCCAAGCGGTCGGAAAGTTCCTGCAAGGGCAGTCGCTCACCAAAGACCTCAACCGAATCGCCGACCTGCGCATCAGTCCCCGTGACATCAACCATGGCTTGGTCCATGCAGACATTACCTACCACCGGACACCGCTTACCGCGAACAATCACCTCGCCGCCATAGTTCGATAAACGTCGGTCGAATCCATCGGCATAACCGATCGGGATAACAGCGATCTGCCTATCTTCCGTAAGGGTTGTGTGCCGCCCGTAACCGATTGTCTCGCCGGCACGAACGGGCTTGACGGAGAGAATGGTTGTCTGTAGCGAACAAACATTGCGCAGGTGGTTGCCGTTGAACGATATACCATACAGGCCGATGCCCAGACGGCACATGTCGAACTGATAGGGCGCGAAGCGTTCGATGCCTGCGGAGTTGCATATATGTTTGATTACCGGGTAACCGAGTTCCGCCTGAAGGGTGTCGGCACAGAGTTTGTAATAACCGATCTGCTGCAGGGTGAAAGCATCAAACTGCTCCTCGTCGCTGCCTGCCAGATGGGAGAAGACCGAAGCCACACGCACGGCACGGGTGCTCTGCAGACGCTTGATGAGTTGTGGCAGCTCTTCGCGATAGAAGCCCAAGCGGTGCATGCCGGAATCAATCTTGATATGTACCGGCACATTCTCCAAACCTTTCTCTTCCGCCGCCGTTATAACCTGCTCAAGCGAGGCAAACGAATAGACGTTCGGCTCAAGATTATTTTCCAGGATAAGATTCATGGCAGCTACCTCGGGGTCCATGATGATAATAGGCAAAGTTATACCTGCGCGACGCAGTTCAACACCTTCGTCGGCAACAGCAACTGCGAGGTAATCAACCAATTTACCATTTTCACATTTACCATTTACCATTTGGTTAGCGGCCTGCAGGGCTTTGCTGACCTCCAGACTGCCTGCGCCGTATGCAAAGGCTTTGACCATACAGGTGAGTTTGGTGGTAGGTTTGAGCAGCGAGCGGAAGAAGCGCACGTTATCCACCAGGGCATTCAGGTTGACACGCATGACAGTCTCATGGGTCTGCTGCAGAATACGGTGGGAGACAGTATCCTCGTCGTAGCCCAGTGCACGCATGACGGCTGCGCAGGTGCGGACGTTCTGGTGTGTAGGGTCTTCTATCACCACAGGACAATGGGCAAAGAGTTTCATCTTCTCTGCACGCTTGGCTTCCAGATTGGCAAAGTTCTCGCCATGCTCCTCGCCGATGTACGTGACAACGCCTATCGTCGGACGAATAATCGGCTCAAGTCGCTCCATCTCACCGGGCATTGATATGCCTGCCTCAAAGATTGCCAATGATGGCTTTGTATCAGCCATGTTTGGCTGCTTCAGCAGACCTGCCAGCCCCCACACACTAAGCGGCACACCAATCTGCGAGTTGTACGATTTGGGAGAACGGATAACGCGGTAGTCATCCTTCAGCAGTTCGTAAAGCCACTCTTTGACAACAGTCTTGCCGTTAGAGCCGGTTATACCAATCACCGTGCCGGTGAACTGCGAACGCACGTAGGCTGCGAGGCGCTGAAGGGCAGCGAGGCTGTCATCCACTATAATATAGACCGCTTCGCTCAAAGATAAAAAAGCGCTATCGCTGTTTGAATGCCGAGCTGATTGACTGCTGACAACAAACATCCGCACGCCACGGGCGTATAAGTCGGGGATATAGCGTGCTCCAGCGTTCTTTGCCGTTCGCAGGGCAAAGAACAGAGTCTCGGCAGGCTGTAATGCTTGCGATGTGCCTAACTGGCGGCTATCAGTTAGCAAGTACGAAATCTCTTGGTCGGCAGGCGTGCCGATAACTTCGAGAGGCTGGAGGGAAGATATAACTTCAGAGAGTTTCATTGGTTGTTCTTTATTGCTTGATCGCGTGAAACATCTTCAGGGTCAACGGTTGAGGGGATATACATCATTTCGGCTACTGCTTTCTCCTGCGGGAAAGTAAAATACGTACACGTACACTCGCAGAGCACCTCGCCCGGAGTGAACAGCCCGTCGGCATTCTTCGTGCCGGGAGCACGTATCTCGCCGTGCACATAGGCTACATTACGGCGCATCTCTTGCAGATATGCGCGAAGTTCGATGTACGGATATAGCGTGCTGACAGGTTTGTGATACCGCGTCTCCATCTTAGCTGTAACGCCGGCTGTCTGGAGCTTATGAAAGACTACCCAGCCACATACCTCATCCAGCAGGACGGCTTGTACTCCGCCATGCAACGTATTGAGCCAGGATTGGTGGTTCTGCGTAGGATGCCAGAAGCTGACGATGGATTCGCCATCTTCGTAGAATCGCATGCGCGTACCGATAGGGTTATCAGGGCTGCAACCAAAGCAATTGTATTCGGGCAGGGAAATCCAAGGATTCTTGAGAAGATTCATATTTGATTATAGATAAAAGTCGAAAGACCGTTTACTTCGTTCACTCAAAGAAAAAAGCCTTATTACTCTTTGAGCACAGCAGTCTTTTTTCTTTTAGCGAAGCGATCTAATTGTGTAACAACGTTTTGACAAACTGCTCGGCATTGAACGGTTGCAGATCTGTCATCTGTTCACCGAGACCGATGTAACGCACGGGAATCTTGAACTGGTCGGAAATGCCGAGCACCACTCCACCCTTGGCTGTGCCATCAAGTTTGGTGATAGCCAGCGAGCTGACCTGCGTAGCAGCTGTAAACTGCCGTGCCTGCTCGAAGGCGTTCTGACCGGTTGAGCCATCCAGCACAAGCATCACATCGTGCGGTGCACCGGGTACAACTTTCTGCATGACGTTCTTGATCTTCGTAAGTTCGTTCATCAGGTTGATTTTGTTATGCAGACGTCCGGCGGTATCAATGAGCACCACATCCGCGCCATTGGCTTTGGCCGATTGGAGCGTATCGAATGCCACGGAAGCCGGGTCAGAGCCTTGCTGCTGCTTGATAACAGGTACGCCTACCCGTTCGCCCCAGATACACAGTTGCTCAACAGCCGCAGCGCGGAACGTATCGGCAGCACCGAGATACACTTTCTTGCCAGCCTGCTTGTACATGTACGCGAGTTTGCCGATAGTGGTGGTTTTGCCTACTCCGTTAACGCCAACTACCATGATTACGTAGGGCGATTGCCTATCAGCCGAACTTGGCTGATCGATGTTGCTATCGTTCTCAGCGAGCAGTGCACAAGTCTCTTCAACGAGCATACGTTGCAGTTCGGAGGTTCCTACATACTTATCGCGTTTGACGCGTGACTGAATACGTTCGATAATACGCAGGGTGGTCTCCACACCTACATCGGAAGTAATCAGCGCCTCTTCAAGGTCGTCGAGCACAGCATCGTCGATGGTCGAACGGCCTGCAATGGCGTGACTGATCTTGCTTAGTACAGAGGTGTTGGATTTCTCCAAACCTTTGTCTAACGTTTCTTGTTTGGTTTTGTTACCGAATAATCCGAAAAAAGCCATAAATACATTTACGATTTAGTTATTTACCATTTTGTCATTTGTTTGTGTCCCAAGTAAGGGAGGACACTTCATGCCGAGAGAGGGATAAAGTTATTACTGTTCTATTATTTAATAAACCACAATCTTCGCTGTATGAGTAAGGTTGCCGGAAGTGATACGTAGCAGATAAACGCCTTGCATCGTTGGCATAGTTAGTGTGCTTTGTTCGTTGGTCAAGACATTGCAACTGACTACTCCGCCGGTGAGAGTAAGCAGCGATGCTTGTGCACTGCCGGCAAACGCCTTGCTGACCGTAACCTTACCTCCGGCAGCTACATGAGTCGGATAGACTGCATAACCGTCCACCCGTATATCCTCAACGGCCGCTGCCTTGCGGGACTCAGGGAAATCGTTGAAGGTGTGGGCACAGAACTGGTCAACAATGCCGTCCTTGCGTGTAGCCACGCAGTGATAGAGATCGGTTGTTCCCTCCATAGGCGTCGAGCCTGTATATAGGCGTTGAAGGGTTTCACCAGGTAGGATATTATCATTTTTGTACCACTGATACGCTCTGTATATGCTGTCACCATTGTTCACAAACAGCACATTATCCCACTTGCGGAATATTCGCCCTTCGGTACACGGATTGTAAGTTTGCACCTCGAACACCTGCTGTATGCGTACGGTGCGCGACACACTGCTCACGGCACGGAACTGAATATCGTCGAGAGCAAAGTCGTTGCCTATATTCAGCGCTTTGGTATTCAGGTTCACCACAGAGATGGTGACATCAGAAGCATCGGCGTCAGCCAGGAATGTTGACGAGCACTGATGCCAGCGGTTATTGCGGAAGTCGGATTGGTTGAGATCGAGCGGACTACCGAGATTCACTGTCTTGCCGTTGTACTCAATCTGGAACTGCAACTTGGCGGCATTATCCATCTCGCCGTAGTTGTTGACGTTCGCTGCCCAGAACGAGAACAAGTATGTTGTGCCCTTCCGCAACTTTAGGTTAGGGTTGTTAGCCGTAGTAGCACACCAGGCTTTCTTGCCGACCATAGCATCGCCAGACGCAGCATCGAACAGGGCAAAATACTGCTGTTCACGGGCTGTAACCTGCGCATACGTCGGTGCGAACTTATTGGCATCCTGAACGACTGCAAATCCATTGCTCGCTCCGGCATGAGAAGCATAATAGTCAACAGACGAAGAGGCGTTGGCATATTTGCCCCAGAAGTTATAGTCACTGATAGTGGACTTTTCATCCACTTTGCCATATACAGACGCATCTCCCGACTCATACCCGCCATTGTTCATCATATCGTTCATATCATCCGATTGAGGATTGAATTCGCGATACATGTAAAGGGTGATGTTCGGTTCGTCGTAGGGGATAGAGATCTGTGCTCCTTGCCAGCCGAGTTGTTCCACACCATCGACATACCACTTGTGCTCATTATCATAGTTGGCATCGGAGGGATTGAGCGGCGTTTTTTCGCCCAGAGGCACATTGATGTGCGTAACAACTATTCCCTGCGTAGCGTTGGGGATAGTGAACGTCTTCGACTTGGAGCAAGCGTTGTTATCTGTGAACTTGGCTTGCGCGGTGGTTGTCTTGCCGTTGCCGGTAGCAGCGCGCAGACCGGTGATGGAAAACACTTGTGGGCTCTTGGCATCGGCCGCCTTGATAGTGTCGGATTTGCCGTCGCAGGTGATAACCAAGTCGCCATCGGGCTTGCCGAAAGCTACCATCCCGTCGAGCGTGTACGTCGTGTCGTTAGCATTCACCTCCGAGCATGCCACTTCAAACGAAGTGATAGTGCAGTCGAGGTCACAACCAATAGCATCGGGAGTAATCTTGAGTAGGCGGCGTCCGGCTTTCTTGGCTGAATGCAGGTAATAATAGATTGTGCCGGTTGCCGGCAGGACATTGTTTATTATATCTTTGTCCTGTTCGCCATCACGCGCCTTGCCGTCATAGCCATCAACAGAGATCCATGTATTGCCATCAGTGCTCTTGTACCAGCCATGGCATTGCACGTTCGGATAGTCATAATCCGACTTATCCGCCAGCAGTTTGACATGCAACGAATACGGTCCACTCATTGCAGACGGGCAAACAAGAACATTCTCCGCTGTAACCGATTTGGCAAAAGCGCCAATCTTGTCAGCGGCCGGTGTATATGTCTGCCACTCCGAGCCGTCACCGCCTTGCCAAAACTTATCCAGACAGTTGCGGTCTGCATCATCCGGGATCGTTATGTCACCTGTCTTATTCCAAACATTATTCCAGTTCCCGTCTGCATCGCTGTTGTTCTTGCGCACCACTATACATCTATCGATGTTATCCGCAGGCATATCGCCGGCATACAGATTACCGTTCTCCTTGGTTAACTTGACAAACTTACCGGTACTACTGCCGCTCTTCCAGACATACAGGAACAGGTTCGCATTGTCCACCGACCAATTAAACTTACCGTCACCGTCACGCTCGCTTTGGTCAGCATTCACATAAATCTTCTCCCCTTTCTCAAATGTTCGGGCACAAATGCCTGCTGACAAAACACTCAGCATAGCAAATGTTATGATATATTTTACAGTTTTCATGATTGCTAATTTTCTTGGTTCTGTTCGTTATGTCATAATCTCGTGCTGACAGGATCTATTCTATAATCAGTATTTCTACGCGCCTATCAAGCGAAATATTGTTATCCACACGCTCCTCATTTGCAATTCGTGCGCCATAGTTCTTCACCTCTAATTGTGCCTCAGGTATACCCAGCGACACAAGGTAGTTCTTCACCGCCGTTGCACGGTTGAGTGCCAACTGCTCGTTGTACTCCAACTGTCCCTCCTCCGAAGCATGTCCACCGATAATGATGTGGTTAGGCACCTCTTTGAGAACAGCGTAGATATCACGCAGATATTTCTTCGACTTGTTGTTCAGGTTGTAACTGTCAAACGCAAAATAAATCTTGTTGAGTTTATCTACTTTCTTCTGGATCACCTTGATCTCCTGTTTGGGTGCACGTTGGAAGGTATCTATCCGCTCCACCACTTCTGTTTCCACGCGCTCCACGGTTCGCAAGGTTGTATCCGCACGCAGCAGGTAATCGTAGTACTGCTCGGTGTGCATCTTAGGCTTGTCGAAGTGATGCCAATGCAAACCGATCTTCACACCAGCCGCCCACGGACGCGTTGCGCCCTCGCGCAGGTTGGTGGCATACAAACCGTTGTACTCGTCCATAAATGTTTCCGGTCCCACGCGCTGACCGTCTGCCCAACCGAACGGTGCAGCATTTTCCCCTGCATCCGAAGGCAGGTACTTCGATGTCACCGTTTCAGTCACAACATTGTTAGGCGTAAAGTGTCCGTACAATCCTATCATCAGGTCCAGTTCGCGCGTCAGGTTGACCAGCGCAGCTACTTCCGCAAACAATGTTGCCATAGGTTTGACACTCATTTTTCCGTGCGCTGTAGGCTTATCTGTATATAAGTCCGGGTTATCGGTGTTACGGGCATACTCATGATCTTCCATCGCGTCGAGCGTCAATCCCCACTGCGTGTACTCGCCGAAATGCTCTACATCGCCTTCTACGAGTTTGTAGTTCTGCATAACGGCAAACGCCGGAGCAATGCCCAATGCACCGAAGATTCCGACTTTACCCTGCTCGTTCCACCATTGCGTTTGTAACGATACAGGTATTCCGATGGTATATATGCTCGCACGCTCGCGCCACGCATATATGCGCGCTGTATGGTTGTAGTGCGGCTCGCCATCGGTATCCGTTCTGTCTTCATAGAAGAAATCCGTGTACTCTTTTCCGTTCGCCAGCGATGCCACCGATGATAGGTTCTCCAGCCATAATCCGGCCCCAACGCCCCAATGCTCGTGGAAGAAATACGCATACTGCAACTGCGCACGACCGGAAAAGAAGCCCGTTACCTTACCGCCATGTCCCTCATTCAGGCGAAAACCTATCGAACCGTAACCTCCGCCGATATATGCTTGCACATAATGTCCTTTCCGGCTGGTTGAGTCGGCGTAGGTAACCATTGTATCTATCCGCGGCACACTGTCCTCACTATACCGCACCACACGGATCGTGTCGATATACGTATGAACGAACTTTGTCGTCACACGCACCAGGCTGTCACGCGAAGTCTCAATGAGCGGCAAGGTCTCACGCTGCGTCTGTTGGTCGGTCACATAAGGTTGATCCATACGTAACTCCTCCCGCACATTGGCGGGCATCTCCAGCCTGCTCTGCCCCATAACAGGCAGAACGGCGAGGGTCAGAAACGTAATGAGTAGTTGATGTTTCATGGTATATGTAATTGCTGCCAGCCAAATTGGCTGACTCATACTATTTTTTTCAGTTGTGCATTCGTATAATAATACGCCAAGATCTGCTCGTAGGTATATCCCTGATCCGCCATTACGGCAGCACCGATCTGGCACATGCCCACGCCGTGCCCCCAGCCTTTGCCGCGTAGCACAAAATCTGTTTCCTCACGCTCCACTTCGAACGCCGAACTGTACAGACAGGTCTTGCTCAGCCACTTGCGTATCTCCAACTCCTTGCCTACAATCATTCTGTGCTTGCTGCCCACGATCTCCAATTCGTATATCCGTCCGCTTGGGCCACGTTTCACTGGTCGCAACGCTTCTATCTCCCCGAAATCTATGCCAGACATCTCACGAATAATCGCTGCCAGTTCTTCTGCCGTGTAGCGTACTGTCCAGCGATAGAAGTCCTGCGTCTCCCGGTCGTAGTTGTTCAGCACCTGACTCAGCACCCGCGCATCGTTCGTATTGCAGTACGGACACTCCACGCTCAGCAGATACCTGTAGTGCCGCGGTGCCCAGACTGTCTCAAACTCCTCCGTTCTTCCACCGCAACACTTGTAGAACCGCGTATCACATATCGCATTATTGTCCGTCGGGTCCACCAGCACTACACCTCGCGTCGCATCCACAGCCTCTTTCACACGTTTGGCGGCCTCTGGGTGCTCGTCTCTTCTGGTTATGCCTTCATAACGCTGGCAGTGATCATCGGCACATACATCATATCCCACATGGGTATCGCGTTCGTACCAGACCATATGTCGGTCGGGCGTGTCACACCACCCCTCACCGCTTGCGTCTTTGAGCGACGCGGTCTCGCCCCACATAGGCCGCAGCACCCACGAGCGCGAAATCACGGCATGAGCTTTCAGCAGTTCGATATTCGAGGTCGCCGCCATTTCCGAGGTTATAACCGATGTCAGGTAATCCTCCACATCCAGCGTATTGATAGCGGTCTTCGTTCCGTCACCATTATCGCGGATCTCCATCGTCCCTTCAAAGAGTTGGTCTTCCGTCCTATCCCAATGAAAGCCTATACCGATACGCACGTCGTGCAGCAACACGCCTTCCGGGCGTTGCTCCCACCGTATATCCGGTGCAGTCAGTATGCCTACTCGGATGTTCACTGCTTCTTGTTTGAGGAAATACGGGCTTTTAACTCCCACGTACGAATCCTATCCTTATAGAAGTTGTTCGCATTCATTGCCACAATATCGCAGTTGGCATCGGAGTTGTCCTCCCAGCGGCGGCAGTTATACAGTACATCGTATATTCGCCCGATCTGGTACTCACGACTCACACGCAACCCCACGGCATAATCCTCACCGTACTTCGTTGTCGGGAAGTTGATTGTACGCAGCAGCGGCGTATAGAACCCTCGCGGTGCACCCAGACCGTTGATGCGCAGTGCATTGTTTCTGCCGTTCTCGGGTGTCCACTCTTTGTGGTCAATCACTCTCGGCGGCAACTCATTACCGTCAAAATCAGTCATCCTGTACGTGCCGACTACCATGGCGCAGTTCTGCTCATGGAATGCGTCGATGAACTTCTGTACGGTTGTTTCATCGTAGTACGTGTCATCGCTGTCCAGTTGGATGGCAAACCTTCCGCACTTCGGGTGATGTAACGCCATGTTCCAGTTGCCGCCTATGGCGTGCCAACTCTTATCTTGTGCAATGTATATGAGGTTCTCGTGTCCTTCAGCCACGATCTTCTTGATTGCATCAACTGTGCCGTCCTCGCTGTTGTCGTCCACTACGATCACGTTGAACTTGTACGGCTCACGCACCTGCTGACTCAGCGCGCTGCGGATAGCAGACTCTATCGTCCTTACTCTGTTCTTGCAGGGGATAACCACACTGGCCTCATACTCAAACTCGCCCTCGCTCATATCTACATCTTTGAACACGGGCTCCAGGTATCCGCCTATATCCTTCAGGTGACGCGTCACGGCTTTTTCCATCTCTATCTGCACGCCGCGGTTCTTGGGGTCAACGTAGTCGAACAGTTTCTCGCCCGACTTGCGCATATCCAGTTCCACATCGTAGTACAGATACTCGTTGATATGCTCCAGCGCACCATTCTGACTGACTTTCAGTCGCAGATCGTACAATCCTGCATACTGGTAATCCACATCCATCCGGCTGACAGCCTCTTTCAGCGCCGAGGTGCGGTACAGCAGCACCGAACCGAAATCAAAATCGTCACGCAGTGCACCCATCTGGTAGTCAATCACCGGCGCGTTCGTACGTACAGTGCCCGACTGGTTGAAGTGATCGGCATACACCATTGCCGCACCGCTGTCCTCCAGCAGAGCTTCCATCCGCTCCAAGGCGAACAGCACGAACGATAATGTCGTGTACTTCGTATAAATCAGCGTATAGGGTGTATGCGTCTGTGCCGCTATCTGCCGCACGTTGGCGGTTGAACGTATATCGCCTTTCATGTAGTGTACCTCAGCCACCAGCTCCTGTTTGCTCAGGTTCTGAACAGTGGTTTGTACTTGTTGCTCCGACTGATACGGAACGAAACATGTGATGTTTTTCATATCTTACAATGGTATATATTGAACAAAAGCCTCTATCGCCTCATAATTAGCAAGTCCCAATTTCGCATACAACTCCGCTGTAGCATGGTTCCTATCCTCCGCACGCTGCCAGAACAGTCGCTCGTCGTTGCCCATGAACGGTGCGCTCTCCATCTGGGACTGGTGCTTGAGTATAGCGTTGCGTTTGGCGCGGAGTTCCTCCGGTGACATTGGCACTGCCATCTGTATCAGGTCAACGCTCCACTCCATCCATGCGCCGCGGTACATCCATATACGGCAACCTTTCAGCCACTCGTCCCACGCCTCGGTCTGCTTCAGATCATCTATCGCTGCCAACACAGCATCCGTGCAGACGCGGTGCGTGCCGTGCGGGTCAGCCAGGTCGCCGGCTACGAAGATCTGGTCGGGCTTAACCTCCAGCAGCAGGTCCTCTACAATTCGTATATCTTTCTCCGTCAACGGACCTTTCTTGATCGTGCCGGTCTCGTAGAACGGCAGATTGAGGAAGTGTATATGATCCAGCGGCAAGCCCATGTGCCGGCAGGCGGCTGTCGCCTCGCCGCGACGGATCAACGCCTTGATATCCAGTATCTCACGTGTATCCTGGTCGCCTATCTTCTCCTTGCTGAAGAAGTTCAGATACTCGTCATACTTCTTGTCTATCACCTTGTCTTCGGGCAGGTGCATTGCTTTGTATCCCTTGATAAAGTCCATGAACCGAACCACCTCGTCGTCGCACACGGCTATACAGCCCGAGGTCTGATAGGCGATATGCACATTGTGTCCCTGCTTGATCAGTCGTGCAAACGTGCCGCCCATACTGATCACATCGTCGTCGGGGTGCGGTGAGAAGATCACCACGTTCTTCGGGAACGGCTTAGCCCGCTCCGGGCGATTGCTGTCATCGGCGTTCGGCTTGCCGCCCGGCCAACCCGTGATTGTGTGCTGCAGGTCGTTGAACACCTTGATGTTACAGTTGTATGCCGAACCGAACAACGTAATCAACTCTGCCAGACCGTGATCGTTATAATCCTTGTTCGTCAACTTCAGGATCGGTTTGTCGGTCTTCTCGCACAGCCAAACGATAGCCTTGCGTATCAGCTGGTCGTCCCACTCGCAACTGGTCACCATCCACGGCTTGCTTATTCGTGTCAGCCGGTCGGCTGCCGACAGGTCAAGGGCTATATGTGCATTCGACGCCAACTGCAGTGCCGAAGCGGGACACGCGGGCGAGGCTTCCTGCTCTATCGCCCTGGCCACCTGAGCAGCCTTATGATCACCCCACGCCACTAACAGGATCTCGCGCGCCTTGAGTATAGTACCTATACCTATCGTTATCGCGCTCATCGGCACGGACTCGGCGTTGCCGAACATCTCACTCGCATCGGCGCGGGAGTTGTTGTCCAGCAGCACCAAACGCGTCTCGCTGTTGAATTGCGAGCCGGGCTCGTTGAAGGCAATGTTGCCGCCGCGACCTATTCCCAACAGCATAAGGTCAATGCCGCCCAGTTCCTGTATCGTGCGCTCGTACGCAGCACAGGCATCGATAATATCTTCTTTCGCCAGCGTGCCGGGTATAGCAATCACGTTCGCAGGCAGCAGACCTACCTTGCCGATGAACTGCTCCTCCAGTTGCCCCAGACAACCTGCGTCCTCCGAGGCAAGCGGATAATACTCATAGCCCACCACCAGTACCACATTCCGGAAACTCAATCCACCTTCGTGCAGACGTATCAGTTCTGCGAAAATGTCTTGCATCGAACGGCCTGTCATCATACTCAGTACGAACTTCTTGCCCTCCTTCTGTCGTTGGGCAATCAACTCGGCTATATGCTGTGCCACGGCTATGGCACCTTCCTTGCCGGTCTCGTAAATGGTGGTTTTCACCTTTTCCATCCGGCTTACACGCGACAGCTCGAACACGTCGTTGGGCTTGTACAATTTCTTGGCTACATGGCTCAAAGAAATCTGTGAACTCAAGTTCGCTCTCATGGTGTTATGTTTTTTTACTCTATTCGCCTATAATTATATTCGCATAGTAAATTCATTGCAATCTCTTGATTGCTACCTCAACTCTTCGGATCACTTCGTCTTTTCCCAGTACATCGGTTATTGCCCAGATATGCGGACCACGTGCTGCGCCTACCAGGCAGATTCGGAACGCGTTCATCACAATGCCCAGACCGTAGCCTTTCTCTTCTATCCACGG
This sequence comes from uncultured Bacteroidales bacterium, assembly GCA_945827635.1. Classification (GTDB taxonomy): domain Bacteria; phylum Bacteroidota; class Bacteroidia; order Bacteroidales; family Paludibacteraceae; genus Colicola. Next base: position 3,739 of record CALZOG010000032.1, on the reverse strand, counting down.
CAGCACGGTAGCATCCAGCGCCTCGGCGCTCCAGTCTTTCTGCTCTTTCAGCACCGCCAGCAGTTCTTTCATGTGCTGCGGCGAGTCTTCTTTCCAGCGTTTCTTCAGCGACTTCTCGTCATACTCCTCAGGTGCTACGAAGAAGAAGTTACACTGCTCCCACAGTTCGCTCACGAACGACACACGCTCTTTCATCAACCCGATTATATGCGCTATGGTCTGTTTGCTGATGTTCTTTGTCGCGCGCTCGCCTATCTTTGCCGTCAAGACGGGCAGGAACTCTTCTGCCAGTTGCTCGTTCGAGCGCAGTTGCAGGTACTGGTGGTTGAACCATTTGCCCTTCTCGTAGTCGAACTTCGCGCCCGACTTGCTTACCCGCTCCAGCGAGAACTGACAGATCAGTTCGTCCATCGAGAACATCTCCTGGTCACCCGAAGCGTGCCAGCCTAACAACGCCAAAAAGTTAATCACCGCCTCGGGATAGTATCCGCTCTCGCGGTAACCGCTGCTCACTGTGCCGTCTTTCTGGTTGTGGAACTCCAGCGGGAACACAGGGAAGCCCAACCGGTCTCCGTCGCGTTTGCTCAGTTTGCCGTTACCGTCAGGCTTGAGCAGCAATGGCAGGTGTGCAAACTGCGGCATTGTATCTTCCCAGCCGAATGCCTTGTACAGCAGCACATGCAGTGGCGCACTCGGCAACCACTCCTCGCCGCGGATAACATGTGTGATACCCATCAGATGGTCGTCCACGATGTTCGCCAGGTGGTAGGTCGGCAGTTGGTCGGAGGATTTGTACAGCACCTTGTCGTCCAGGATGTTCGAGTTGATTGTCACATCGCCGCGAATCAGGTCATGCACCACTATATCCTCGTCGGGCTCTACCAGAAACCGCACCACAAACGGCTCACCGTTCAGAAAACGTTCTTTCGCCTGCGGGCAGGTCAGCGAGTTGTCCATCATATTTCGCGTGGTGGCATCGTACTGGAAGTTAGGTATCTCCTTACGCTTGGCTTCCAACTGCTCCGGCGTGTCGAACGCCAAGTATGCCTTGTGCTCGTCCAGTAATTGTTGCACATACTTCCAATAGATATCCCTGCGCTCGCTCTGCCGGTACGGACCGTGCTCGCCTACGCTTTCTATCTTGCCTTTGGCATTCATCCGCAGACCTTCGTCAATCTCTATCCCGAGCCAGCGCAACGACTCTAATATATACTCTTCTGCGCCCGGCACGAAGCGTGTCGAGTCGGTATCTTCTATTCGCAGGAGCATATCCCCGTCATGCTGGCGGGCGAACAGGTAGTTGTACAATGCCGTACGCACGCCGCCTATATGCAGCGCACCCGTCGGCGACGGAGCAAAACGCACTCTTACTTTTCTTGTATCCATAGCTTAATTATCATTTATCGATTTATAATTTTGAATTTTCCTATTTTCATTTTTCAATTTTCAATTCCCCAAACGCTGTATTCTTTCCCCTCGCGGATGATCAGCAGTTGTCCGTCGCGAATGATCTTCGTTGCTGGCTGCCGGCTGCCGGCTGCTGATTGCGAATAGATGACTGCTGTCTGCTGCTCCAGCGGATGCCACTCGTAGCCTAACTTCTGATCCATCCAGCTTATACGCATGGTCACAAACCCTTTCAGGCGTTGCAACTCACCGTTGTACGAACCCAGTGCCACGGGATTCATGTGCACATACTGGTTCAGTATAGGCCACCGCAGAAAGTTCAGCCGCTGCGACTCGTCCAGTTCGGTTGCCACGCTGTCGATGAACGCGATCAGTTCTTCGTTGCTTATACCTCTGTTCCTGCCGAGATGCCAGTACTCTTTCATCTCGTCGCGTGCGCGTTGGTCGGCAAACACTATATGCCGTGTGAACGACTCGGCGTTGCTTGCACCGGCGAAGATGAACTGCGTATGATTGGCTATCGGGTAGATGCGGTAGTCGTTGTCGAATGCTATATCAAAATCCCACACCGGACCTGTGTAGGTTTTCATATCGCCGCGTTTCTTGTACATGAAGCACGACCATAGCATATCCGGGTTACCGCAAACCTCATTGGCGAGGAAGTACCGTGCAAACGTCTTATAGTCAATATACTCCCGCCATGTCGTGTCGTTGGCGGAACTTTTATACACCGCGTTCTCCATCGTTTGGTAATAGTTCTCGAAGTACGTCCGTTGTGTCGGCACTATCTCGTCATCTTTTGGCGAATGCAGTGTCACCGGCACTCCGTGGGGCGAGTAGTACGGCGACGGTTCCTGATTGGCATAACCGTCAATCTCCCACATATACCCGCCGCTCAGCGCCGTGCCGGACACGTCGGTCGCGGTCATTTCGTCAATCTCCACGCGACCCTTCTTCACTTCTATCTTGTCGCACAGTTGGTAGCAGCCTTTGTATTCGCCGTTCAGTATCACGTCCACGGGACGGCAGAACGGGGTGTAAGGCATCTCCAGCACCTCGCTCACGTGGAACGCTACAATATTCCGCAGCAATGTCTTGTCGCCATAGTTGTTCACCAGCACCCAGTTTTTCGCCTTGGCGGGCGAACCCGACACGCTGTGTTTGTTCGCAAACTTTATCCTATACGGCTTCTTCGGAAATCCCATCGACGCGTTTCCTCTCAGCCTCAGCCCTGCCGAATCGCGCAGCAGCACGACTTTTGGCTCTTGACTTTCGACTTTCGACTCTTGACTTTCGACTTTCGACTTTCGACTTTCGACTATCGTCACCACACTTTCTATATAGTTCACCTTGTCGTACGGCTCTTGGTTGTTTTTCGTATGGATCACCACGCAGGGCAGGTTTGTCGGTGTATATAGCCGCGTGCTGTCGCCGTCGCCCGGATAGCCGTAGAACTCCAACTCCGCCACGTTGCAACGTGCATCATTCGGACCTATATACCGCACGTACCGGAAGCCTACCGAGCAATCGACATCCGCATAATCCATCCGCCCTATCGTTCCCTGTTTGTCGTTCACGTACAGCGGCACGGCATCCATAAAGTCCGGCTGATTAGCGCCCTCGAACACGCCCAACTGCACGCGCTGCGGACCCAGACCGTCATTCCGCGGACTCCAACCCACCTTGGTTATCACGTGCCTGCTGCCCAGATCCAGTCCCACCCACGTATAACTGCGCTCATACGAGGCATAGAACGTGTTCATATCTCCGTCAAACGCATCTTTGGGCAGGTTCTGTGTTGTTGTCGCTGTAAAGTTCACATACTCCACCGACGGCGACGAACCCATTGGCGTACCTGTCAGGAACATATCCTGCAGTGCGATCTTCGTTTGCCCCGCCGCCGCACTCTCAGCCAACGGGCTCTCTGCTGATGCACCGATACAGACCGCGAGCAGCAGTCCAAACAACGCAATTATTTGTTTCAAATTTATTCGCATATACGTACACACGCAAAATCGCCCACAAAGTTACGAAAAAAAATCGACATTTCCAAATTTTTGCACGTTTTTTTTACAAAATTCGCACCACCGCCCCTCCGCAGCCCACCCTTAGCCCCGCATCCGCCACCCTCCCAACACTTCCCCGCCACTCCCCTCTCACTCCATTCCCGTTCCATTTCCAACCCGTTTTCGAACCGTTTTCGAATCCTTACCAAAGGATAACCGCAACATAACTGTAGGATAACCGTAGGATAAACCGAGAATTTTACATTTTCCTTACATATACTATATAATACTATGTATTATATACTTTTTGTATCATTTTTCCTCTC
>CALZOG010000031.1 GCA_945827635.1 uncultured Bacteroidales bacterium | reverse complement strand
CTACAAAGATACAATTTTTTTTGCAAATATCAAAATTTTTTCGTAACTTTGTGGCGGATTGTGTGCGCTTGGTGAAAATTGAAAGGTAGAAAGTGAAAAATCCCGGTGAACGAAGCGCCAAAAGAATCCGCAAGGTAAGAACAAAATAAAACAAATTTATACGATGAAGAAAACATTACTTACATTTGTATTCGCGCTGTGTGCGCTGTGTGCGCGTGCGCAGGAGGATAAAGTGTTGATGACCATTGACGGCAAGCCTGTTATGCTGTCGGAGTTCAAGTACATCTATGAGAAGAACAGCCAGGAGGCCGCCGGCGGACAAAAGTCGCTGGAGGAGTATCTGGACCTGTTTGTCAACTTCAAGTTGAAGGTGACCGAAGCCGAGCGTCGCGGAATAGATACGACCGAGGCTTTCATCAAGGAACTGAAGGGCTATCGTGCGCAGGCAACTCCGAAGTACCTGACGGACAACGATGCTATGGATGCGTTGGTTCGCCGTACATACGAGTGGCAGAAGTATGACCGCCGCGTGGCACATATCGCCATTGAGTGCCCGATGAATGCCGATTCCGCCACCACAGCCGAGGCACTTGCCAAGATCAACGATGCACGCGAGCGTGTGACGACAGGAAAGATGATCGTCAAAGGCCGTGGCGGCAAGAAACGTCCGCAACGTACTAAGCGTGAGGACTTTAAGGTTGTAGCGGCTGCTGTATCCACCGATCCGGGAGCCAAGGAGAATCAGGGCGAGTTGGGTTGGATCAGTCCTTTCCGTTTCGTTTATCCGTTCGAGAAAGCCGTATATACCACTCCTGTAGGCGAGGTAACCGAGGTGTTCCGCAGCCCGTATGGTTTCCATATCGCCTTGGTTGAAGAGGAGCGTGCGCATGAGGAGGTGCAGGCTTCGCATATCATGAAGACCGTTCCCCGCGGCGACAGCCTGGCAGCCATACGCGCCAAGGCACAGATAGACTCTATCTATCAACTGGTGATGCAGCCGGATGCCAAGTTCGATGCGCTGGCACGCGAGTTGTCAGACGACAAAGGTTCGGCTATGCGCGGCGGCAGTCTCGGCTGGTTCGGCCACGGAGCGATGGTTAAGCCGTTTGAAGATGCCGTGTTCGGATTGAAGAACGTGGGCGATGTAACCGAGCCGTTTGAGTCGCGCTTCGGTTGGCATATAGCCAAACTGGACGGCAAGCGCGGTACGCTGCCTTTCGAGGACGTGAAAGATGACATCAAGAAGCGTGTACAACGCGACGAGCGCTTCAAAGAGGTGCAGGAGAGTTTCATCAGCAAGACGCGTGCCGAGTATAACCTGCCTGCCCATATGACCGACACCGAGGTAATGGCTTATGCCGACGAGCACCTGGAGCAGAAGTATCCCGAGTTTGCGCGTCTGGTAAAGGAGTATCACGACGGCATATTGCTGTTCGATGTGTCGCTGGAGGAAGTGTGGGACAAGGCTGCCAAAGATACAGCCGGTCTGGAGGCATACTTTGAGGCGAACAAGAGCCAATATGTGTGGGATGAGCCGCGATTCAAAGGTATAGTGGTATATTGCCAGGATAAGAAGACTCTGAAGAACGCCCAGCGAATCGTCAAGCAAGCACAGCCGGATTCGGTAATGAGTTATCTGAGCCGCCTGAATACCGACAGCGTGAAGTACATCCGCATGGAGCAAGGCTTGTGGCTGCCGGAAAAGAATCCTGCTATCGACAAGTACGGCTTCAAGAACAAGAAAACGGAGTTCGTTCCTGACTCGAAGTATCCGTTTGTATTCGTGAACGGTAAGGTGCTGAAAGGCGCCGAGGTGTTTACGGATGACCGCAACCGCGTAGTGTCGGACTATCAGGAGTATCTTGACGCCAAGTGGATCGAGGCGCTGAAAGCCAAGTATCCGGTAGTAATATATAGAGACGTTCTAAAACAATAGCGTGAACAAACCTGTCGGATACATAATAGGCGTGAGCTGTGTGGTGCTACTGGGCGTAGTGTCATACATGTATCCGTTGCGTTGGGATCTGACGTCAGACAAGCGGTACAGTCTGAGTGACGCTACGAAGACTCTGCTTGCCGATCTGCCCGGTCAGGTGGACGTTGAGGTGCTGCTGGACGGCGATCTGAACAGCGGTTTCCGCAGGTTACGGCGCTCCACGCTGGAGTTGGTGGATGAGATGAGCCGCTACGGGCAGGTGCGTTCGGCTGAACCGAAGGCCAACAGTACCGACGGCTTGCAACCTACCGTGATTCATGAGCGCGAGCAAAACGGCAAAACAGTACAAACGACTGTTTTTCCGTACGCGCGCGTCACGTATGGCGGGCGACAGACGGTTGTACCTCTGCTGAAGAACAATCGCGCCCTGAACGGCGAACAGAACCTGAACAAGAGCATTGAAGGGTTGGAGTACGCGTTTGCCGAGGCGATACACAGCATCAGCCGCGATACGATTGAGCGTATAGCGTTTCTGGAAGGTCACGGCGAACTCTCGGAGGCCGATGTGTATGACGTTAGCCGGCAACTGAGCCGCTACTTTGACGTCGATCGCGGAGCGTTGACTAATGATGTACGGGCTTTGGACCGATATAAGGTGGTGATAGTAGCCGCACCGCAAGAGCCGCTGAGTGAGAAAGACAAATACATACTCGACCAATACGTTATGCACGGCGGTCGTGTGCTGTGGGCGATTGACGGAGTGCGGCTGTCGGAAGAGATGTTGTCAAGCGAAGGTCTGACACCGATTATTCCGCTGGACGTGAAGTTGACAGATATGTTATTCCGCTATGGCGTCCGGGTCAATTCGGTGCTGGTGCAGGATCTGCAATGTCTGACTGTTCCTGTGGATGTGTCGGGCGAGGCAGGGCAACCTCAATACCAACCTATGCCGTGGACGTATGCTCCGCTGTTGCTGACCTCGGTCAGTTCGCCCGTAACAAAGGATGTGATGCAGGTCAGCAGCGTGTTTGCGTCAACAATAGATACGGTAGGCGGTTCGGCAGATATACATAAGGAAGTGCTTCTTGCTACCTCAACCGCTTCGCGCGTGACGCACGCTCCGGCGGAGATAGACCTGAGCAATCTGCAGGTTGATCCGCAACTGTTCGGCTCGGCGTATCTGCCCGTGGCCGTTCGGTTGGAAGGCGTTTTTCCGTCGGCGTTCAGCCATCGGATGATTCCCGAAGGGTTGACGGATAATAGCCGTTTGGATAAATCCGTACGGACTCGCCAACTGGTAGTGGCTTCCGGCAGTGTGCTGCAGAACCATTGGCAACAGGGTCAGCCGTTGCCGGCAGGCTACGACCGATATACGGGCGTGCAGTTCGGTAACAGAGATTTTGCAGTGAACGCAGTGCTCGATCTGGCGGACGATAACGGCCTGATTGCACTCCGCGAGAAGAACATAACTCTGCGTCTGCTGAACGATAGGCGTGCGCACGAGTTACGCGGCGCGATACAGGCGATAAGCGTGGCAACACCGCTGTTGCTGATAGGTTTGCTGGCGCTGTGTGTAGGACTGATTAGAAGAAAAAGATATATTTGGTCATGAAAAGGATACTGTTATATGGTTTGCTGCTTGTTGCGATGAGCGTACAAGCCCAGGACGTGTTACCTTATCCGATGGATACGATAGACGGCAAGGTTTACTACCGCTACACGGTAGAAAAGAGTATAGGTCTGTACAGGATAAGCAAGAACTTCGGCGTTTCGCAGGAGGCAATCTTGCAGGCTAACCCTGACCTGGCTACCCGCGGGCTGAAGTTTGAGGAGGTTATTCTCATTCCTACTACCTTTACCGTAGCACCCAAGCCGGCAGAACCGGTGAAGAAAGCCGAACTCACCGAGATGAAGAAACAGGAGAGCAAACGACCTCAGTTCGTGGAGGCTGTGATGGCCGTTAAGCGTGACTCGGTGCAGGAAACTATTCCGCTGCCGATGGTAGCGGCAGAGGCAGAACAGCCGATGAATGGCGATACATCCCTTACAGCGCAGGCCGAAACGCAGGATTCATTGCAGGAGGTACGTTACATCGATACTATCCGTCTGGCGTATCTGCTGCCGCTTCAGGCAGAGATGGCTCAACGCAGCCCGTCGCTGGACAGATTCTATGATTTCTATTGCGGATCGCTGCTGGCAATCAAGCATCACGACACCACGTATGTTGACAGCTTGGGCGGCAGGTATGCAACGTACTACGACATCCATACGTATGATGTAGGCAAGTTAGGCAATGTGGTCAGCCAGTTGATAGACTCCGGTGCACTGGCGAGCGTAGATGCTATCATCGGTCCGGCGTATATGAAACAGGTAGAAGTGTTGTCAGCATACGTCGAGGAACACCATATACCTACGCTGATTCCGTTCCTGCCTCAGTTGACTCCCAAACTGAACGAGAATCCTTATCTGCTCAAGTTCAATCCCGCGGATCAGATTCACACCGGTGCTCTTATGCAGTATTTGGATACCATGCGCAACCGGATAAACATCGTACTTGTGGACGCCTACGAAAATAATTTGGATTATCCGATAGGCATTCGCACACTGCGCGACAGTATATCCGCTCGCAGCTTGCCAACCACGCATACATCGATCCGACAGATATTGGCCGACTCGGTGGGTGCAGCGCTGAAGGACAGTGTGGAGAATATCCTGCTGTTTCACTCGGAGCGCTATTCGAATGTGCAACTACTGCTGCCCTACATGCTCTCCGGCAGCCGAGGCAAACAACTGACTCTACTCAGCCAGTATGCATGGCAAATGGAGCGTATCATTCTTCCGCAGTTGTTCACGAGTGTGTTCCGTACACCTGATTCGGAGGCGGAGACATTGTACAAGCGGGATTTTGCGCATTACTTTGGCCACAAGTTGTCGTCAGAGCAGCCGCGCTACGACCTGCTGGGTTATGACCTGACTGCATATATGCTGGAGAACTTGAGGCAAGATACTTTCCAACCGGCTGATACGGTATACGAGGGATTGCAGTCCACCATATTATTCAACAAAAAAGATAATGGCGGTTACGAAAACAACTATATTGTCATCGAGAGGCGTTAGTCTGCTGTTGCTGCTGATGGCGTGCACTTGCCTGATGGCTCAGCCCCGCCTGGAGCAGCCTGAGATGTTTGTCGGCGCATACGGCGGAGCTACCGTCTCGACGGTGTTCTTCTCGCCGAAAGTGCCGGGCATGGAGGACCTTCTGAAGGTACCTCTCGGCTACAATGTCGGTGCCGTGTTCCGTTATGGCGGGCATAAGGTCTGCTCGTTTCAGGTAGAGGCGGGTTATGCCCAACGCGGTTGGCGCGAATACGCTACCGACGGAAGTTATGATTATCGCCGGACATTGCATTATATGCAGGTGCCGCTGCTGGCGCATATACATTTTGGCGGTGAGCATGCTCAGGGATTTGTCAATCTGGGTCCGCAGGTGGCGTATTGTCTCGCATCGCAGGAGTCCGGTACCAAGCAAACGGCGTCAACGTACCAATACAAAGCAATTGACCACAACTTTGATTGGGGCGTAGCCGGCGGAATAGGATTCTATGGGATGGCGCGGAGAGCCGGAGTGTTTCAGTTGGAACTGAGGGTTCACTACAGTTTCGGCAGCCTGTACAACAACTCCCGTGTGGAGCATTTCGCTGCCTCCAACACACTGACGGCAAGTTTGAATTTTGCCTATCTGTGGCAGATAAGGTAATGTTGAGAGTTGAGGGTTGAGTGTTGAGTGTTGAGGGTTGAGTGTTGAGGGTTGAGGGTTGAGAGACTTGAAATAGGGAAGTGTAACGAGTATAGTTAAATTTTACGAGGTTATGAGTGAAGAAAAGAACACATACGTAGTGCTGAGGCTGTCGTCGCTGGGAAATGTGGCGATGCTGGTGCCTGTTATGACTCAACTGAGTCAGGCGTATCCGAACGACGAATTTGTCGTTATGTCCCTCAAGCCGTTGGCAGACCTGTTTTACGGGCTGAAAAATGTCCGTTTTGTAGAGGTAGCACCGGAGTTGGAACACTCGCATAAGTTGTGTAGCCTTGCCAAACAAATCAAAGCCTTGAATCCCGTTAAGGTGTTTGACCTGCAGAACGATTTCCGTACACGGGTTGTCCGCTGCGTGCTGCATTTCTATGCTATCCCTACGTGCACGATTGACCTCGGTACACGTGAACGTCGTGCATTGAGTCGTGCGGGGTTTGAGAAATCCACACCGCTCAAGCCGGAGGTAGAGCGTTATGCCGATACGTTCCGCAGTGGCGGTCTGATACCGGCAGGTGAGGTGCCGCAGATGAAAGTCAATACGCAGGCGGCTGAAAAAGTGCAGGCGTTGTTCGGCAAGAAAACCGAGCGCTGGATAGGTATAGCACCGTTTGCCAAACATCTGTCGAACGTGCTGCCGTACAAGACGATGAAAGATGTGATCGGGTATTATGCCCAGCAGCCGAACACACGTATCTTCCTGTTCGGCGCCGGACATGTCGAGACGGAGATGCTCCGCCAGTGGGCATCGCTGTGGGATAATGTAGAGAGTGTAACCAACCAGCTGCCCTTGGACGGCGAGTTGGAACTTATGCGGCAGACGGATGCTTTGCTGTGTATGGATTCGGCTAACCAACATCTGGCGGCTCTGGTAGGTTGCCCGACGTTGAGTATCTGGTGCGGAACACATACGTATATGGGTTTTGCTGCATGGGGAAAAGCCAACACGCAGATCCTGTCGCTTCCCGTGAGCTGCCGCCCGTGCTCTATCCACGGAACGGAGCGGTGCAGGTATCGCAATTTTGCCTGCAAGGCACTCTCGTCCGAACTGATTATAGAGCGATTCAACAAATTGCTTACAACTGAAACCAAACAATAAGTATGACACGAATATTAGCATTAGCAAACCAAAAAGGCGGCGTAGGCAAAACCACCACAGCCATCAATCTGTCAGCAGCACTGGCAGCTGACGGCAAACGTGTGTTGCTGGTTGATGCCGATCCGCAAGCCAACGCTTCATCCGGTCTGGGCGTTGATATACGTGACTTGCAAGCCTCGATCTACGAGTGTCTGGTCAACGGCTTGGACCCTCATGAGGCTGTGATAAAGACCGAAGTGGAACATTTGGATCTTATACCTTCGCATATTGATCTGGTGGGTGCAGAGATTGAGATGCTCAATCTGCCCGACCGCGAGCAACTGCTCAAGCGCGTGCTCCAACAGGTAAGAGGCGACTATGATTATATTCTGATTGACTGTTCGCCCTCGTTAGGTCTGATAACCGTCAATGCGCTGACGGCAGCCGACAGCGTGATTATTCCCGTACAGTGCGAGTTCTTTGCTCTGGAGGGTATAGCCAAGTTGCTGAATACCATCAAGATTATCAAGTCGCAGCTGAATCCGAACCTCAATATAATGGGTTTTGTACTAACGATGTACGACAATCGTCTGCGCCTGAGCAACCAGGTGCTCGATGAGGTGAAACGTCACTTCGGCGACCTGGTGTTCCGAACGGTGATTGCTCGCAACGTGCGTCTGTCAGAGGCTCCGAGTCACGGACAAACGATCTTGGACTACGAACCGAAATCCAAAGGTGCATTGGCATACAAAGCACTGGCGGCAGAGGTGATGAAACGGTAGAACAGAAAGGTTGAACAGTAAGAAAGAAACGTTATGAAGAAAACAACAGGTTTAGGCAGAGGTCTTGATGCTCTGATAGATACATCGCATATCACCACCGGCAAAGCAAGCCGTATATCGGAGATCCCGCTGAGTGAGATAGTTGCCAACCCCAACCAGCCACGTCGTACGTTCGACGAAGAGGCATTGCAGGAGTTGGCGGACTCCATACGTGAGCACGGCGTGATTTCTCCTATCACCCTCAAGCAGAACGAGGACGGAACGTATATGATCATTGCCGGCGAGCGCCGTTACCGTGCCGCTAAGATGGCAGGGCTATATGATATCCCGGCATACGTGCGTACTGCCAAGGACGAACAGGTGATGGAGTGGGCGCTGATTGAGAATATACAGCGTGAGAATCTGGACGCTATCGAGATTGCGCTTGCCTACCAGCGCCTGATGGACGATTACGAACTGACGCAAGAGCAGATGGCTGACCGTGTAGGTAAGAAACGTGCCACGGTAGCCAATTATCTGCGTCTGCTCAAACTGCCTGCCGAGGTGCAGATGGGTATAAAAGAACGCAAACTGGATATGGGTCACGCGCGTGCTATATTGGGCAGTTCGTCGCCCGAACAGCAACTGTCGCTCTACCACCGAATCCTTACCGAAGGATTGAGCGTGCGCCGTGTGGAGGAACTGGTTAACGTCGGGCAGGCAGCAGCACAAACGCCACGCAAGCCCAGAAAGAATGCCCGTTCCGCCTATCCCGCACAACAGTTATGGCTCGAGGAGCACCTGCACAGGCAAGTGAAAGTGAGTGAGAACAAGATAACCATCAGTTTTAAAGATGAGCAGGAACTGAATGCCATCATCGACCAGTTGCGTAACTAAACGTTGAAGATTGTACGGTACATAGTATTGTTGGTTGTGCTCGTCTTGCCGCTTTTGGCGTATGGGAATGAGGATGACAATTTTGCCTTCAAGCCCGATTCGGTGCAACTGGTGGACGCCTCGGAGCTAAAGGTGGATACCTTGCCGCAGGTAGCCTGGCGACCTGACGCAATACGTGCCGTATGGTTAGGTGCTATCTTCCCGGGCTTGGGACAGATGTACAACCGCTCATGGTGGAAGGTGCCTATCGTGTACGGGGCATTGATGGGCTGCGGCTATGCTATCATGACGAATCAGCAGTCCTACACCGAGTACAAGACAGCTTATCTTGATCTGTATAACGACAACGCCAACAATGCGGTGACCGACGATGTGACAAAATCCTACAACGCTATCTTACCCGATGGCTACGACATATCGCGTATGGGTGGAACATCGGCGTATGTCAGCAAGTTGCAAAACTGGCAGAACACCTATCGCCGATACAGGGATATATCCATCGTTGTGACAGTGGCTGTGTATGCTCTGTCGCTGATTGATGCATACGTGGATGCTCAGTTGTTTGACTTTGATATCAGTCCTGATCTGTCAATGCAAGTCGAGCCGGCTGTGTACTACGACCCTGTTATGCAACGCGCCAACGGTGAGGTTCACCTGGCTATTACGTTTTAGATAAGTGGCGTATAAACTCACAGGAAGTGAAAAGAACTATACATATCATATTGCTTTTGTTGCTCTTGCTGCCTGCGCGGGCAGAGGACACGACTGCTGTCGTATCTCAGGCAGCCGATACGCTGAAAGCAGAGGCAACACTCCAACCGGAAGAACCGGTGGATTCGATAGATATCCGTCTGCTTGAATGGATGTTGGCTGGATTGGATACCACTCCCTGTCTGTCTGCGCCCGATACGTCGGAACTGCCGGACAATATGTATAAGCAGCGCTTACAGGCCTTGCCTTGCATCGTGGAACTGCCGTATAACCCTATAGCCAAGCGGTATATACAAAGGTACATCAAATATGTTCCGCGCCACACAGCGCGAATCATGCGTGAGTCGGAATACTACTTCCCCATCTTCGAAGATGCACTCAGCCGTCACGGCTTGCCTTACGAACTGAAGTACGTGCCGGTGATCGAATCCGCTTTGCGTCCGATGGCTCGTTCGCGTGCCGGTGCTGCGGGATTGTGGCAGTTTATGCCCTCAACAGCCAAACGTTACGGGCTGGAGGTTAATTCGCTGGTTGACGAACGTTACGATGTATATAAGTCAACCGAGGCTGCGTGTGTCTTTCTTCAGGCGTTGTATAACATTTTCAACGACTGGAACCTGGCAATCGCAGCATATAATTGCGGTGCCGGCAATGTGAAGAAAGCCATCCGCTATGCAGGCGGCAAACGTGACTTCTGGAGTATCTATCCCTATCTGCCTCATGAGACAAGGATGTATGTGCCTCTGTTCATCGCTTCAAACTATGTGTTCAATTACGCCGGTGAGCATGGTATTTGCCCAGACTCCATCCGCACGGATCGAATGCTGACGGATACGATAGTTATCAGTCAGCGTATGCACCTCAAGCAGGTGGCTGAGGTGTTGGATATTCCTATTGAGGATCTGCGTTACCTCAACCCTCAATACACCCGTGATATATTGCCCGGTAACAAGGATTACCGGCTTTGCCTGCCACTCAACCGGACAACAACGTTTATCGAACAGCAAGACAGCATCCTTGCCTATCAGGCACGCCAACTGATTCATGACCGCCGTACAGAGATTGATATGGCGCAAAAGACGAGTATTGCCGGAGGCTATATGGTCAACGGCACAATGTTCTATAAGATACGCAAGGGAGATACCTTGGGCAGTATAGCCAAGAAGTTCCATGTTACTGTCAGCCAGTTGCAGAAGTGGAACGGCTTGAAAGGAACGAACATCTACACAGGCAAGAACCTGAGAGTCAGCCCGTGAGTAACAGAACCATTGAATAATAGCAAACGGATAGAAGCATAATGAGCGAACGTATATATTTTTCCATGCGCGAGACGATCGACGCCACCGGCGTTGAGGCGCCTACTTTGCGCTATTGGGAGAAGCAGTTCGCTCAACTCTCTCCGCGAAAAGACCGTCACGGCAATCGCTACTATACCGCTGAAGATATAGCACTGATCAAACGTATTCGGTTTATTCGTGATGAGATGAAGATCACGCGTATCGAAGCTATCCGCAATGAATTGCAGTCCGGCGAACGGCAGACGGATGTACGCAGCGAAGCGGTCGAACGGCTGACGCGCATACGCAGTAAGTTGCAGGATCTGGAGAAGTTGTTGTGCCTGGCTTTAATCATCTGTCTCCCGCTATTGAGTTCGTGCCGCGGCAAAGATGTGTTGTCCTCCCGGCAGATGGTAGCCGTGTTGACCGATATGCACCGGATGGACGGAATGATTATTGTCACAGCATTGTCGCGCGACAAGGGTGAAGAGGAAATGGCGTATTACGATGCAGTCCTTGCTGAGCATGGTGTGACACGTGCGCAGTTTGACTCCTCGCTCGTGTGGTACACCCAACATCCGCAACGCTTCAACAAGATCTATCCCCGTGTGCTGCAAAGACTCGAGGCGGAGCATGCGTTGTTCGTTGACGAATCCGAACAGATAAAGGCACTCCTCGCTACTCGCAAGCAGCACTTTGAGTTGTTTACTTTCGAGCGCGTGATTGGCAGTCTGCAACACGGCTACCCCTTGGATGACTACAGCCTGCCGCCTGTTGATACGATACAAGTAACGATCCCTTTGCGTGACGAATCGACCGACTGATGAGCAAGAAGATCCTGATAGCAGGCCCGTGTGCTGCCGAGAATGCTGCACAGATGAGGGATGTTTCCCGCAGACTGAAAGATGTCCTGCAGGCTGATGTGCTTCAATCGTTTGAGCCGGTCTTCCGCGCAGGGTTATGGAAGCCGCGCAGCCAGCCGTCCTCCTTTCAGGGCGTGGGTGTCGAAGGCTTGCCGTGGCTCAGTGAGGCTTCTGCTGCTCTCCTCTGGCCTGCTGCCACCGAGGTGGCACAACCTGAACATCTGCTATCTGCCTACAAGGCAGGAATAAGACATTTCTGGTTGGGAGCACGTACTACGTCCAATCCGTTTATGGTGGAGGCACTGGCTGACACGCCTGTTGCTGACAAACAAGACGTCGTTTGGTACATCAAGAACCCGACTTCGCCGGATATCGACCTGTGGTGCGGGGCTGTGGAACGACTCAAACGTGCAGGATATTCGGGGTTATGTGCTATCCATCGCGGGTTTGCATTGGGGGAACATACTACAACGATCTACCGTAATGCCCCGTTATGGTCGGTGGCGATAGAGTTTAAGCGCCGCTATCCCGATGTCCCGCTGCTGACAGACGCCAGTCATATAGCAGGTCAGGCTGAGCGCGTGCCCGAGGTCGCAGAGCAAGCTATCCGTATGGGAATGGACGGCTTGATGATAGAGGTACACAGCAATCCTGCTCAGGCGCTGAGCGATGCACGGCAGCAACTGACGCCCGAGGATTTTGCGCAATTGTTGCACCGCCTGACTCCTATTGATAGTTCATCAGCCGGCACTGAGAGTGCCGAACTGGCTTCCCTGCGGCAGCAGATCGACGAAACGGACGACGAACTATGGGCGCTCATCAGCAAGCGCATGGATATATCCCGGCGCATAGGCGAATATAAGCGTGAGCACGACATACCTGTGTTGCAAAGCGCCAGATACGACGAACTCTTGCAGCGGCGTATGCTTTGGGCGGAAAAGCATGGGATAGACCCCGGGGCTGCCAAGCAAATAATGGATATCATCCATGAGCAGAGCGTGCTCAGGCAGGTATGAATGCCTTACGATGCAGAAGGTGAACCGCCTGTTTGCACCATTGAATAGTGAAGATTAAAAGATAATTAGATATGAATATTTCTTACAATTGGCTAAAGCGCTACATCTCTCTCCCTGATGATGCAGAGACCGTAGCAACCATTCTCACCTCCATTGGCTTGGAGGTAGGTACAGTCGAGCAAGTCCAGTCTGTCCGAGGCGGACTGAAAGGTCTCGTTGTCGGGCATGTGCTGACATGTGTGGAACACCCCAACTCCGATCACCTGCATATCACTACAGTGGATCTCGGTACCCCGGATAGTCCGGTGCAAATCGTTTGCGGTGCACCGAACGTAGCTGCCGGACAAAAAGTGATTGTCGCTACCATCGGCACAGTCCTGTATAGCGGTGACGAGTCTTTTACGATCAAGAAAGGTAAGATTCGCGGCGAGGAATCGTTGGGTATGATCTGTGCCGAGGACGAGATTGGCGTCGGTACCGATCATGCAGGTATAATGGTGTTGCCTGCCGACACGCCTGTAGGTATGCCCGCGAGCGAATATTTCCACTTGGAGAACGACACGCTCATCGAGGTCGATATCACTCCTAACCGTTCGGACGCTATCTCGCATTACGGCGTAGCGCGCGACCTGTACGCCTATTATCAGGCGCACGGACAGCAGCAGGTTACGCTCACCCGTCCCGATGAGAGCGGCTTCAGTGTGAATGAACAAGGTTCGCCCGTACGCGTGACGGTTGAGAATGCCGATGCTTGCCCCAGATACAGCGGAGTAATGATCAAGGGCGTACAGGTGCAGGAGAGTCCTGATTGGCTGAAGAAAGCACTGACTACCATCGGCTTGCGACCGATCAACAATATTGTGGATATCACCAACTTCGTGTTGCATGAGTATGGTCAGGCTCTGCATGCTTTTGATGCGGATAAGATCAAAGGTAATCATATTGTTGTCCGTAACTGTGCCGAAGGTACACCGTTTGTTACTTTGGACGGCATAGAGCGCAAGTTGTCGTCTGCCGACCTGATGATCTGCAACGAGGCTGAACCGATGTGTATCGCCGGCGTGTTCGGAGGTTTGGATTCGGGCGTCACCGAGCAAACGAAGAACATCTTCATCGAGAGTGCCTACTTCCAGCCTGTCAGCATTCGCAAGACTGCACGTCGCCACCAGTTGCAGACGGACGCCTCGTTCCGCTACGAGCGTGGCTGTGACCCGAACAATACCTTGCACGTGCTGCGCCGTTGTGCTGCCTTGGTGCGCGAACTGGCTGGCGGAACGATCTATACGCCTGTCGATGTGCAGAACGGCGTCGAGGTCGCTTTGTCAGAACAACCGTTCATGCCCTCGTTCAGGGTGGAGTTCAACCTGGATCGTTGCCATCGCCTGATTGGCAAGGATCTGGGGGCTGAAACAGTTGAGACCATTCTCCGTGCTCTGGAGATAGAGATATTGGATAAGCAAGGCGATAATTATGTATTAGGTGTGCCCTGCTACCGTGTGGATGTGCAGCGCGAGTGCGATGTGGTCGAGGATATACTCCGTATATACGGTTATAACAACGTGGAGTTCCCCGACAAACTGAACACGAACCTCAGTTATGGCGTCAAGCCCGACCCGCAACGCTGGCAGACCCGTATAAGCGAGCAATTGTCTGCGCAGGGCTTCTACGAGATCCTCAACAACTCGCTCACCAAGGTAGCATACTACGAATATGCGGGCAATCTGGATTCGTGCGTCAAGATAATGAACCCGCTTTCGCAGGATCTGGGCGTGATGCGTCAGTCCTTGCTCTTCGGCGGATTGGAGAGTATCCAGCGCAATGCCAACCGCAAGAATGCCGACCTCAAACTCTACGAGTTCGGCAATTGCTACCACTACAACGCTAAGACCGCAGCCGCAACCCAAGGTGTCGATCCGTTGCGCGCCTATACCGAAGAGATGCACCTCGGTATATGGATCACCGGCAACAAGACTCTGCAGTCCTGGGTGATGAAAGAGCAGAAATCCACGTTCTACGAACTGCGCGCCTACGTCGAGAATATCCTCCGCCGCTTGGGTGTGAATGTCAATGCGCTCGTATATACGCCGATCGATCAATCGCCGCTGTATGCCGACGGATTAGTTGTCAGTGCACAGAACGGCAAACGCCTGGGCGAACTCACTATCGTCAGCCGCGAACTGAGAAAGATGTTCGACATTGAGAATCCCGTCTTCTTTGCCGATCTTGACTGGAAAGCCCTGCTCAAGCAGAACAAACAGTTCAAACCGGTGATCACCGACCTGCCCAAGTTCCCGGCTGTCAAACGCGACTTTGCATTGCTGGTTGACAAGTCTGTACAGTTCGCCGAACTGGCACGACTCGCTTATCAGACCGAGAAGAAATACCTCAAGAACGTCTATCTGTTTGACGTTTACGAGGGCAAGAATCTCGATGCCGGCAAGAAGTCGTATGCGCTGTCGTTTATCCTTCAGGATGAGGAAAATACGCTGAAGGATAAGCAGATAGAATCGATTATGGCACGTTTGCAAAAGGCGTTTGAGGACACCTTCGGAGCTACACTGCGCTAACCAAAACACGATATGCCGGCGACTTATGGCGCCGGCATATCGGTAATCCTGATAATTATGAAAATACGTCAATTATTTGCTTTTTCTATGGCGTTGTGCCTCGCCCTGCCGGTTTGTGCCGAGGATGAGTCGCATCGTAGCATGAATCTGCACATGATTCGTATCGGCTGGGGCGACCAGCATTTCGAGCATGTGGTCTGGCACGCTACACCGCAACCGATAAACAAGCTTCCCGAGACCTATTCAGCCAAGTATTCGGAGCATTTCCGCTATACCCAGCATTGGTCGGTGGAGTACCAGTATCGCTTCAACCGTTGGTTCAGTTTGGGCGGATTGGTGGACGGTAGCGGCGTGATGTGGGATGATGTGATCCGCAACGGAATCGGCAATGAGATGTCGCGTACGCCTGATCGTTGTGTGTTCAACATTGTGGCTATGCCTACCATCTATTTCACGTATCTGCATCACAAGTACGTCTCGTTGCACTCAGGTCTGGGCGCAGGTTTCAATATCAACGGCGGCACGGAGCTCGATCCCTACGGACGCAAAACGGTTTGTGCACCGGCACTCAACCTTACTCTCATCGGTGTCTCGGCGTGGTACCACAGCTGGTTCGCTTCGCTGGAGATGGGCGCATTGATCTCCCTCAACGACGGACAGAACATTTATATGTTCGGCAGCCGGTTGTTTTCCGCATCTATTGGTGTAACCTTCTAAATATACAGCACTATGACTATGCAACGATTCTGTAACGGGTTACTCGGTATTACCCTTATGATTATGCTCTCTGCTTGTTCGTGGGGACACTATTATGTGTTGGATCTTGATGAGCTGCCACCTGCTATCGACAGCACCATGTTCCGTATCACCGGCACCCGCACCACCGATCTTTCCGGCGGTATGCCATCCGACTGCTATCTGCCCGGCGGTACGCCGTTCAACGAGTGGAACGACGGCAATCCCGAAGGCGACCCGCAACTTCGCCGTGCCTCCGGTGTGTCGGCTGCCGGAATGATGCAGGCTATCCTGGATAAGATGAACAGCAGCTCGGTCATCGAGATGAACGGTATCTATCAGTCGATCGATACCCATGGCAATCCTCTGACACTGTCCGGTAAAGTGCTTCTGCCGGCTGACGGAAAGTTTGACAGGTATATTATCGTCTCGCATTATACCATCGGCTCTAACAAGGAGGCACCCAGTAATGCTTTTCCGCTCGAAGGTATGCTCTGCAGTATGGGTTACGCACTGGTTATCCCTGATTATATAGGTTATGGTGTCACGGCCAACATGATGCATCCTTACCTGGTTATGGGCCTTACTGCTGTGAATGTGGTGGATATGTACGTGGCTGTCAGGAAGTATTTCGATGCAGCCGGTATTCGTCCCAAGTATGATGATATCTACCTTATGGGCTACTCGCAGGGCGGTGCCACCACCATGGCGGTCGAGTATATGATCGAGGAGATCTACAACCCGTATATCCTTACCGATAATCCTATTCATATCAAGCGCGTGTTTGCCGGAGGCGGACCGTACGATGTCAAATCTACCTATGAGAGGTTTGTTACCGAAGATGTGGCTGACTATCCGGTGGCTGTTCCTCTTGTCTTGCAGGGGATGATCAAAGGTAATTCTCTCGACCTGTCGATAAGTAGAATGATTCAACCCTGGCTGTGTGATAAACTCGACGAGTGGATCAACAGCAAGAAATATACTACCGCTGAGATCAACGCATTGATCGGCACCAAGGTCACCAGTAAGATGCTTACCGAGATAGGTATGGATGTACAGAGCACCGAGGTGAGTGAACTGTTCAAAGCTATGGTGGAGAACTCGATTATCTCCTACGCATGGGAGCCGCAAGCACCAGTGTATATCATGCACTCCATGGATGACGAGACCGTTACCTACCTCAACGCTACCAAAGCCAAACAACGGTGGCAAAACGCGAATGTCATCTACAATTTCGGCCATTACGGAGGCCACGTCAAGACCTGCCTCCGATTCATACTGACCGTCAAGACATTGCTTGAAGAAGACCGCAAAGACGAAAATATCAACTACGTAAATTGATGCCTATGTTAGTCAAAAGTCAAACGTCAAAAGTCAAAAGCCGGAGCAGCCTCTTGTCTTTGACCATTCGTGGTTTTTTATCGTTGAGCGTAGTTGTCTTTGCGCTCTCGTCCTGCAACCCTGAGGCAAAAGCCGTCAGCGGTATGAAGGTGCAGATCGAAATCAACCCGTTCGTCATGTCTTCAGGATTCATCCGTGTAGCGTTTGTCCCGAACAAGGAGGCCTATTACCATGTAGGCATTGTACCTGTCGAGGAGGCGCCGGATACCACCA
Organism: uncultured Bacteroidales bacterium; assembly: GCA_945827635.1. GTDB lineage: Bacteria > Bacteroidota > Bacteroidia > Bacteroidales > Paludibacteraceae > Colicola. The sequence continues at coordinate 4,394 of CALZOG010000031.1, read as the reverse complement.
AATCGTCCAGCGTCAAAGGATTCATGTCATTGATGCTTGACCTCGCCTACGCTGACTACCTCTACTGGCGCTCCAATTTGCTGTATGAGGGTGTATCGCCTGTGGCGGAATTTCCTACTCACTCGTTGCAGTACGGTCAGGTTACGCGTAACTTCACACTGCTTGAACCCGGCAAAGATTATATGGTCTTCGCATTCGCTGTGGACGCACAGACCAACAAACCCGACGGACGATTGTTCACCTCGTATGTCAGCACCTCGATCACGTCGGAGTACGAGGATCTGTATTTCGAGTACCGCGTCCGCGGGTTTTGGGATTATGTCTATCCGCTCTTCTTCTCACAGATGGGTATGGGTGAGCAGCTTGTCAACTATGTGCCATGGGTAGGCGCCACTGCCGATTCGGTGGATCTGGTCGCCAATGGCTACGATGGGCCCCAAGCATATTTCCTTGAGTTGTTTGGTGAGTATCAGTTCTACCATGATGACTCCAATATCCACTTCGGCATCTATGCCCATAACAACAACGGCTTGGGCGACGGGTCGTCCTACACACTCTTCAAGGAGGGACATACCTACTACACCGGCCTCTCACTCATGGATGGCTATCTGTCCAAGGAAGCGCTGGTTATATACAAGTTCCACTGGAAGAACGCAAAAATACAATTACTCTTCGGCAAAGATGACGTCCTCACTACCAAATGGTAGCACGATTAGACCTGTAGTCAAACCGAATACTTGCTGACTATGCTTGCTTACTCTGTACTATGAGCAAACGTAAATTAAAAAAAATCCCGCAAAAATTTGCAAATGTGGGATTTTTTTTGTACCTTTGCGCTTCCTATGGTTTTGACGTGTCTGCGCTGTGGCGGTGACACGATATAGTTGAATAAACAAAATTAAATAATACAATTATGCAAATCAAAGTAAGTAATGCAAGTCCTATGCAGTTCCATGAAGTAACGGTTCAGGCTCATCTGCCGCAGAACCTCAATAAGTTACGTGAACTTGCATATAACCTCTGGTGGGTTTGGAATAGTGATGCCAAGAATCTGTTCCGCCAGATTGACAACGATGCATGGCATCGCGCATCCTCCAATCCTGTGCTCCTGCTCAATATGCTCGGCTACGACAAACTGCTCGAACTCAGCAAGGACCGCGTGTTCATGGCGCAACTCGACTCTATCTATGAGGTCTTTACCGAGTACATGAAGGTGCCTCACGATGCCTCGCGTCCCTCGGTTTCGTATTTCTCGATGGAGTATGGTCTGTCCAGCGTGCTGAAGATCTATTCCGGTGGTCTGGGTATCCTGGCGGGTGACTACCTCAAGGAGGCTTCCGACAGCAATGTCGATATGACGGCTATCGGTTTCCTCTATCGCTATGGATATTTCACACAAACCCTCTCGCCCGAAGGTCAGCAGATCGCCAACTATGAGGCGCAGAACTTCAACAACCTGCCTATCACGCAGGTTCGTAACGAGGACGGCAGCCCGATGGTGATCGATGTGCCGTATCCTGAACGTTTTGTGCACGCCTACCTGTGGAGAGTGAACGTGGGCCGCATCCAACTCTATCTGCTTGATACAGACAATGACATGAACTCCGACTGGGATCGCCAGATCACGCACCAACTCTACGGTGGCGACTGGGAGAACCGTATCAAGCAGGAGATCATGCTGGGTATAGGCGGTGTGCTCGCCCTCAACAAACTCGGCATCAAGACCGATGTCTATCACTGCAACGAGGGCCACGCAGCACTCATGGGGCTGCAGCGTATGGTGGATCTTGTTGGTGAGGGACTGAACTTCCGTCAGGCACTCGAGGTCGTTCGCTCAAGCGGATTATATACCTGCCACACGCCGGTACCTGCCGGTCACGACTATTTCGAGGAAGGCTTGTTCTACAAATATATACACACCTATGCCGACAAACTCGGCATCGAGTGGGGTGACCTCATCGGTCTCGGACGTGCTAATCCTGAGGATCGTGGCGAGAAGTTCTCGATGTCCGTATTCGCCCTGAACACCTGCCAGGAGGCTAACGGCGTGTCATGGCTCCACGGCGAGGTCAGCAAGAAGATGTTCTCGCCTGTGTGGAAAGGATACTACCCCGAGGAGTTGCACGTTGGCTATGTCACCAACGGCGTACACATGCCGACATGGGCGGCTTCGGAGTGGAAGGCAGTGTATAAGCAGAACTTCCCGGAGGGCTTCTGGGGTGATCAGTCGAACCTGGATATGTGGCGTGACTACCTCACTATCCCTGATGAGATGATCTGGGGCACACGTATGCACCTCAAGAAGCGACTGATCGATTATATCAAGCATAAGTTCCAGGAGGATTGGATGAAGTCGCAAGGCGATCCCGCACGTATAGTACGCGCTATCAACGAGATGAACCCGACCACGCTGATCATCGGTTTCGGTCGCCGTTTCGCTACCTACAAACGTGCTCACCTGCTGTTCACCGACCTCGAGCGTCTCGAGCGCCTCGTCAACAATCCGAACTATCCCGTACAGTTCCTCTTCACCGGTAAGGCGCACCCCGCCGACGGCGCAGGTCAGGGACTCATCAAGCGAATCATCGAGATCAGCCGTATGCCGCAGTTCCTCGGTAAGATCATCTTCCTCGAGAACTACGACATGGACCTTGCCAAACGTCTCATCTCCGGTGTGGATATCTGGCTGAACACGCCGACCCGTCCGCTCGAGGCTTCCGGTACCTCCGGCGAGAAAGCACAGATGAACGGCGTGCTGAACTTCTCCGTGCTCGACGGATGGTGGTACGAGGGATATGTTCCCGGTGCAGGTTGGGCGCTTACCGACAAGCGTACTTATGAGAACCAGGCTCACCAGGATCAGCTCGATGCCGCTACTATCTATCAAATGCTTGAGAGTGAGATCATTCCGATGTACTACGCCCGCAACTCGCAAGGGTACTCACCCGCTTGGGTGCAAGCTATCAAGAAGAGCGTTACCGAGATTACGCCGCGATTCACTACCAAGCGTATGATGGACGACTATTTCGATCGCTTCTACTGCAAGCTCGCCAAGCGTCACGCTACGCTCTGCTCCAACAACTACGAACTCGCTAAGCAGATCGTGGCTTGGAAGGAGAACATGGCTGCCCATTGGGACGAGATCAGTCTCGTAAGCAGCAATGTCGAGGAGGTGCTTAGCGCCGGCGTTACCGTAGGTGAGCAGTACAAACTTGAGGCTATCTTGGATACTAATTCCCTGGGCGACAAGGGCGTAGGTGTAGAACTCGTTGTGGTACGCTCCTCGCTCCACAACAACGACAAACTCTACCACGTTCAGGAGTTCGATCTCAAGAAGGCTGTCGGCTCTATCCTGCATTTCGAGACTACATACACCGCCAACTACGCCGGTGCACTGAAGTTCGGCTTGCGTATGTTCCCCAAGAACGACCTGCTGCCGCACCGTATGGACTTCTGCTACGTTCGCTGGCTCTGATTTTGGTTTCTCTTGGCATCTTTGGGCTTTTTGTTCGGTCATTATGCTTACCATAACTCCCTCACAAGAAAACCCAAATCTGCTCAAGACAAACTCAAAATGAAGATATGATACATATTGAACATCTTCATAAGTCAATCGGCTCAGCCTCCATCCTCAACGATGTGTCACTGCACATCCGCGAGGGGGAGGTGGTCGGATTGCTTGGTCCGAACGGTGCCGGCAAATCCACGCTGATGAAGGTGCTCACTGGCTTGTGGAAAGCCGATAGCGGCGTGGTGAACGTCTGCGGCATCGATGTGCCGGCTCAGCCCGACGAGGTGCATGCACATATAGGTTACTTGCCCGAGCAGAACCCGCTATACGCGGATATGTACGTGCGCGAGTACCTTATGTTCATCGCGCGCATGCGAGGTCTAACAGGCGCAGCCGGTCAAACAGCGCAGCGGTCAAACAGCGCAGCGGTCGAACATCTTATAGACCGCGTCGGACTAACGCCACAGGCTGACAAACGTATCCGCACGCTCAGCAAAGGTTACAAGCAACGTGTCGGACTCGCAGCAGCAATGATTGGTGATCCGGAGATTCTTATCCTTGACGAACCGACTACAGGGCTCGATCCCAACCAGCTGGAGGATATACGTGCGCTCATCCGCGAACTGGGTAAGCAGCACACCGTTATCCTGTCCACGCATATCTTGCAGGAGGTTTCTGCCATCTGCAACCGCGTGATTATCATCAGCCAAGGTCAGGTCCGCCTGGATCAACCCCTTACTGCTATCCCTGACCTCGAAGCAGCCTTCCGCTCTGCCACCAATTAGTCTATAATCTATCAGCGCAGCGGTCTATATTCTATCAGCGCAGCGGTCTATATTCTATCAGCGCAGCGGTCTATATTCTATCAGTGAAACGGTCTATA
>CALZOG010000030.1 GCA_945827635.1 uncultured Bacteroidales bacterium | reverse complement strand
CATGGAAATCGCCCGCACAGGACACTAAGACTTCAGTTTCGGTGGGTCATGCCGGTGTCGAGGATAGTTTAGCGATGGGTCATGCCGGTGTCGAGGATAGTTTAGCGATGGGTCATGCCGGCGCCGAGGATAGTGTAGCGGATACCATCCTTGATGATAAGCACTTGACCGTTCTCGATGATCTTGCGGGCAGTAGAAGCGGTAGTGTGGTTAGCCACTGCGGTGGATGTTTCGGGTTTGCCGACCACGATTCGAACGGCGTGGTAGCCTTGTCCGCGAATAACGAGACCCCGGTCGGCAATCTCCTGCGCGATCTGCTCAGACGCAACGCGGTAGGTGAAGAAGCCGTCTTTCTGCGCTACCTCGAGTGAGGTCCATTCCCAGCTGTCGCCTGCCTTGTAGGTGAGGTTGAACTGCGCGTCTTGGATTGCATCGGTGAAATACACCTTGATACTGTCGCCTTCAGCGAGTCCTGCAAACATATCCTGCTTAACGGCGTAGGTGTCAAGTTCGGTGCCGGCATAGACCTCCTGATTCCACGAGATAGCTACATTGCCGGACCAGACCTCGGTATCCGCGTATGGTTTGCCGGGCTCAATGGGCACAATATCCTCTTCAACTATGGCAATCTGTGTGATATTGTAGCCTTGGCCACGGAAGATCAATCCTCGGTCGGCAATCTCCTGTGCGATCTGCTCGGACTCAACGGTGTAAGTCATGACGTTTGCCGCTAGTTCGGCAGCCAGATCGGTCCACTCCCATCCTGTGCCGGCTTTGTAGGTCATGACGTACTGCGGTTCGTCGATACCGGGGACGACTGTTACTTTGATTGTCTGGTCTTTAGACAGGCCATCGAAGGTGCCGGAGGGTGTCTCAAACTGTGTGCCGGCATAGACTTCGGGGTTCCAGGAGATAGGTTCGTTACCTGTCCATACGACGCGCTCGGCGGCGTAGATTGTTACTGCTGCGCAAATGGCAGCGAAAAGAGAAAAGAAATGTTTCATAATTGTAATTGATTAAGATCAGCCAAGTGTGGCTGATGGTTGGGTGTTAGTGGGTTGGGATCAGTCCAATATGGCTGATGTATTTGTGAGTTAGTTGTGGCGGGCTGATTACTGCCAGCCGGGGTTATTTTGGTTGATGGCACGGTTGGTGTTGAGTTCCTGTTGCGGGATTGGGAAAAGCAGGTTACGCTCGGTGCGGGTCTTGATTACTCCGCTGTCGTCCGTTCCTCCGATGGCGTTCATGGCGTCGAGGTAGATACCCCAGCGTATGAGATCCCAACGGCGATCCGCCTCGCAGGCGAACTCCTTGGCCCTCTCCTCGATGATAGCCGATCGTCGTGCAGTTTTATCCGTGAGCGCACGGCTTCCTCCCATAGATGAGAGCACACTGTTTGAGCGGCGCTGCACCTCGTTCAGGTAACGTATCGCATCGCCGGGCCGGTCAAGTTCGTTGAGTGCTTCGGCATAGACGAGCAGTACATCGGCATAGCGCAGGAAAGGCCAGTTGGCGTCGGCGTTATCAATAGCGTTATCGGTGACATCCTCGTACTTGGTGGTGAACGCCAGGCACTGTGCATCGGTGGAGTAGTAATAGTTCACGCCATCGGCGAAGATACCTTCGGGGTTTTTGATCCAGTCGCCGTTGAGGTTACGTCCGGTAGCCATGATTGTATATTCGTCGTTCTTGGGATAGTAGAATCCTGAGTTCGACTCGCGCTGGGTATAGTTGCGCCATCGGTGTCGTACGCCTCGGGTGATTCGGTAGTCGTCGTGGTCGAATAGATCGTACCAGTGGCGCGTGCAGCCTGTCCATCCGCCGGACTGGATAAAGTCCGAGCCGGTGGCGGTCATGTAGCCCTCGTACTGCGTATGTACGGATGTCTTGTAGGTAGCATCCCCGCTGACCGTACCGATGGAGAACAGGAACTCCGAGGCGGTGGCAGATGATTTCTTCCAGAGGTCGTCGTACGTCAGCAGGCTGTGGCTACCGAACGTGCCATCTATGACGCTTTCCGCCCAGTCGGCAGCCTGTTGCCATAACTGGCGAGCGTCCATCGCCTCGTATCCTTTGACAGCACGTTTGCTCAGATGGATGGTCTTCAGTGCTGCGTATTGTTTGTTGCCGCTGCCGTCGGTATAGTACGGCGCGCCGGTGCGGATGATAACCTGCGTTCCTTCGGGCATAGCTGCCGCAGCCATCGTGGCATAAACCTTGGCGAGCAGTCCTGCAGCCGAACCGGCACATACGTGGCCGGCACGATACGCCTCGTGGGTGTTCTTGTACATCAGGCGTGTAGAGGAATCCAGCAGTCTGATGATATGCTCATAGACTTCGGCTACAGGTTTGCGGGGTTGGCTACGGTCGAACGTCTCCGTTTCGGGCTGAACGGGTATATCGCCGTAGGCGCGAACAAGCAGGAAATATGCGAAGGCGCGCTGGAAACGTAGTTCGCCGATAGCGTTGTTGCGTGTGGCGTCGGTGATATTCTTCATTGCGTCTATATGGCGCTCGGCGTTAATGCTGCGTCCGATCAGTCCGTAGCAGCCTTTCCACAAAGCGTCGGTCAGGTCGGGTTCGCCCTGAAAGTTACCCGCGCCGAACGTGCCAAACAGCCAATCGGGGCCGCTGATATAGTCGGCATCGAACTCAAGCATACGCGGGAAGTAACCCCAGCAAAACATGTCGTATATCCACTTGGAGTAGGTGCCTGTGACCCATGCATCGCACGCCTCAGGGCTGTCGCCCATACTGACATCGGTAACCAGGTTGTCGGGGTTCTCGTTGATCCAGGAGCAAGAATAAAGACTCAGTGTTGCTATAACTATAATAAACGCTTTTTTCATAACTCTTAACATTTAGAAGGTAAAGTTTATGCCCAATGCGTACGTTCTTGCGGAAGGGTAGGAGTAACTGTCCACACCCGGTGTAGCGGCGTTGGTGCCCCCGGCATTGACATCGGGTTCGAACCACGAGTATCGCGTGAGTGTGAAGAGGTTGTTGACAGTGAAGTTGAAGTTGATCTTCTGTATCCACTTGGCAGGGTTGTGCCAGTCGTATGCCAGGGTCAGATACTTCATCTTCAGGAACGATCCGTCCTCCACAAAGCGGTCGCTGATCAGCCATGTACGTGTGTATCCGGCAGTAGGCTTGGGCCATGTAGCCCCGGTAGGCTTGGCGGGTGTCCAGCGGCCGTTGTAGGCAGCCTTGGTGATATTGCCGATGTTCGACATGGTGATGTCGGTGAGGTTGTAGTTGAAAATATCGTTGCCGTACGAGCCTTGGAGCATGAACGAGAGGGATAGTCCTTTCCACGCCAGTCGGCTGGTCAGTGCAGCCGTGAACTTCGGGTTGGTGTTACCGATGATTGTCCGGTCGGCATCGGTGATCATGCCATCGTGATTGAGGTCGCTATAGATGATTTCGCCCGTATCGGGGTCTATACCGTCTTCTTTGTAGCCATAGAGCGTACCTATGGGGCATCCGTTGCGCTGGAGGAACACCTGATCGGCTTTCGACCATAGTGCGGTGGCGTACTGGTCGCCAGTTAGTCCGCCGATTTTGTTGCGGTTGAGGCTGAAGTTCGCCCCAATGTTCCACTGCCAGTCGCCAGATGGGAAGACATCGTAACTGAGCGTTACTTCCACGCCCTGATTGGTGACATTGCCGCTATTCACAAGCATCTGACTGAAGCCCGAGGATGAAGGGATAGTAACGTTCTGCAGCAGGTCGCGTGTACGCTTGAAGTAATAATCGAAAGTGAGGTTCAGCCTGTTGTTGAGAAAACCTAAATCCAGTCCTGCATCCGCCTGTGCGGATGTTTCCCAACGCAGGTCAGGGTTGGTTGGTCCTCGCCAGTCGATCATCGCCACGCCGGATTCCAACGTTCCGTTGAACGGGTAGTTGGCTGCGTCAAGCACTGTGAGTGTACGGTAGGCTCCTATGCCCTGGTTACCTGTCTCGCCGTATGAGAGCCGCCACTTCCAATTCGTCAGCACCTCCTGCTCCTGCATCCACGCTTCGTCGATCATACGCCATGCGAACGCGCCTGAGAAGAACGGTGCCCACTTGTTTTTCTTAGCAAACGATGAACTGCCGTCCACACGTGCGGAGGCGGTGAACAGATACCGTCCCATGAGCGTGTAGTTCACGCGCGCCAGGAACGATGCCAATGACATCTGCGTGCTGCTGCTGTTTATGGTAGCCTTGTCGAGTGCCAGTTGCATGTTGGCGTCCTTGGTAAGGTCGTTGGGGAAGTTGGTGGCGGTCATTGACTCGCTTTCGCCTATGCCACGTTCAAAGGTGGCACCGATCACGGCATTGATTGAGTGATTGGGATTGAACGTGTGGTCGAAGGTCAGGAGGGTCTCGGAGGTCAGCGACTTCCAGATGTTCGAAGCCTTGCCCGCCTTGCCGTTGTATGGCGATTTTCCCTCTTGCGTGTGGCGGTCGTAGTAGGTGGCACGGTGACCGTCGTTGTATCCCAAGCCGAGGTTCTGCCGGAACTTGAGCCACGGCTGGATCTTGAACTCCAGGTACGAGGATGAGAACCATGATATCTGCTTGAGCTGGTCTTTGGCACCGTTGACGTAGTTCAGCGGATTGGCAGCTAGCCAGTTCAGCTCGTCGAGTTGCTCGGTGCTCTGGTGTGGACCATAGGTGGCGGGGAAGATAAGCGAGGAGCGGATAATGCCCGTGTTCTCGCTGTTCGTGCGCTGGAAGTCCGTTGTGGCGTGTGTGAAGTGCTGCGAGGTGCCTATCTCGAACCAGTCGGTTATGTGCCTGCCTATATTGATGCTCAATCCGTAACGCTGATAGCCTGTGTTCTTGATTATGCCTTGTTGCTGCGTGTAGTTGCCGGAGAACGAGTACCAGCCTTTGTCCGAACCGCCGCTGACGTTTGCGCTGTACTCCTGGCTATAGCCGAGTTGGTAGATGAGTTGCTGCCAATCGGCACCTGCCACTTCGTCTATGTTGCCGTACTTGTCGGTACGCGTGCCGGGGTTGAGGAAATCTTCTGGCGCAGGGTTGTACTTGCCTTGGGTATAGACGTATCCCGAGCCTATGTACGGGTAATCCCACTCGCCCCGGTAGGGGGCGCGTTGTGTGCCGCCTTCGTAGGTGCGGCTGTTGGCGGCAGCCTCGTTCTGGTAGAGTGCGTAGTGGTACGGGTCGAGCATCTCTACCCTGCCGGCGATTTGCGAGAGCGAACCTTTGACGCTCACTTCTACCGTTGGCCGGCTGCCGCTCTGACCTTTGCGCGTGGTGATGATCACCACACCGTTGGCACCGCGCGAGCCGTAGATTGCCGTAGCCGAGGCATCCTTGAGTACTTCTATCTTTTCGATGTCGTTCGGGTTGATCATTGACAACGGCGATGTTTGCTGGTTGTTGCCCTCGTTAGCGCCCGAAGCAGGCAGACCGTTGGGGTCGGTGCCGAACGGTACTCCATCGACTATATACAGCGGTTGCGTACTGGTTGTGAATGAGTTAGCACCTCGCACGGTGATACTCGTTCCGCCACCCGGGGCTCCGTCTGACGACTTGACATCCACGCCGGCGATCTTACCCTCCAGGCTCTTGGCTATATCCGCCTGCCCGCCCTGGCGGATGTCGTCGCCTTTGATCTGACTGACTGAACCCGACAGGTCGCGCTTCTTCATTACGCCGTAGCCGACCACCACCACTTCATCCATCAGCTGGCTGTCTTCCTGCAGTGTTACGCTGATAGATGATTTGCCCTTGATGTTAACGACCTGCGTTTTGTAACCGACCATTGACACTTGCAGGATGAACTTCCCTTCCGGCACATCGAGAGTAAAATGTCCGTCTGTGTCAGTGACTGTTCCGGTGGTTGTTCCGGCTACGATTACACTTGCGCCAATCGCCGGCTCGCCTATGCTGCCGTCGGTAACCGTGCCGGTGACCGTGACCTGTGCCATCGCAGCCAACGATAGCAGCAATGTGCTGATAAGTAAAAACTTCTTCATTATTGCGCAGAAATTAATTCAATCTTAGTCAGAGTAAATCCCACACCCGTAACGATCAATCCGCGGGTCTTCACTTCGTCCAAGGCAACGGAGTCGAACAGATAGACTATATCCGTGCCATCGAGCGGATACCAAACGGGCTCGGGTGCTCCGGTCAGTTCGCCCCATGTTCGGGTGTTTCGCAGGGAGAGTTGCGGAGTTGTGCCAGCTGCCTTGGCTGCGGGGGCGAGGCGGTAGGATATGATCAGTACATCGTTGCCGGTGCACTCCTGGAACGGGGCAGCGGTTACCTTGAGATTGCCGCTCCAGTCGGCAGGAAAATGCTTCTCGCCATGGAAGAGTTCGCCGGGCTGCAAGACATATTCCTTCGGTGCACGCTGTGCCTCGGAGTAATCCTCGCTAACCTCGCCAACCTGTTGTACTATACCTATTCCGTCTAGTCTGTACCCTGTTCCGCCAATGCGCATGGCAACGTTTCCGCCCGTGCCTGCCAAGGCGAGTTTGAGCAAGGGCGCGTTATCATAGATGTACCATGTATATGCCTCACCGCCTACCGGTACTCCGTCCAATGACGGGTCGAGTGCGTTCCATGTGAAGTCCATCAGTTTGGCGGCAGCGTTCGGCTTCACCTTGCTTATATGTAGGCGCAGGCCGTCACCTACATGCAGGTCTTTCAGGCATGAGGCAGGTATCTCGGCGTTGTTGCTCCAGTCGTCTTTCATCATTACGCTCGGTCCGCTCCAGACTGTTGTCTCATGGTAGTCGGATGCCTCGCTGAGTGTGACCTGCAGGATCCGGTAGTCGTGACCACCGATGGCTATGCCGTGTTCGCGGGCTATAGCGAGTATATCTTCCGTCAGAGTCATGCGAAACGGACCGTTGATGCCGAAGTACCCGTACTCCGGTGCTATGCCCTGCCAGGTCTTGGGGTTCTGGAACGCACCTTGTGCTGTGCGCTTGGCGTTGTCGTTATATACAGTAATTATATCGCCTGCGTGCGCGTGTGCAAAGTGTCGCGGCTCGAGTACAATGTTGTCTTTCCACGCCTTGCCGATCGTCTTGGGTCCGATAAGGATAGTGCGCTCGACAGCAGAAAGAGTGCATACCGCTGCGCTGACAGAGCACAGAACACAGATTCCTATAACTCGTATTCCTAACCGCATAGTATTACTTGTATAAGAGTTTGCTTATCTGTTCGCGGTCAATCACCAGTCCTGTGCTGAACGCGTCTTTCCACCACTGCTCACCGGCGAACCGGTGCTCATCGCTGTTGCCGACGTTGTAGTTGTAGTCGTACCATGTCATGAACCAGCTCCAGCGGCTGCCTTCCGCCCAGATCTTCGCCCATGGCGACATATCCACTTCATCCCCGTTGCCGCACTCGGCGAGAGTGATCAGTTTGTCGGGGTACTCCTGCTGCAACTGCCTGTACTCCTTGGCGAGCGGATACTGCAGGGCGTAGTAGTTGTCACGCCCTACTACATCTACTACATCCGCACCGGGATACCAGTCCGGGTCGTTCATCTGCGAGTTCCACACCCATATAAGGTTGTTGAGCTTGTGGTAGTTAACCAGTCTGTCGTACATAAATCTCCACAGTTGCTTATAAACCTCCGCTCCTTTTGCTCCCCACCAGAACCACGCCTTGCCTCCGGCAAACTCTGTGGCGTTTCCCGCCGCCTCGTGCAGCGGTCGCCAGATAACGGGTATACCGCGTTTTTGCATTTTCTTGAGGTATCCTGCCACCTGGTCGATATCATGGATCATACGCTTGTAATCTGCCGAGTTAGGGTCACTTACGGCGGCAGGATCGAAACTCGTCTGTCCGGGTTCGGTGCCCGGCGAGCATGTATAGTTCGTTCCGTTGTTTGCCGGCACCTGCCAGTGCCACATACAACCAACTATGCCGCCTGCGTCGTACCAGTCGGTGACGGGTGTGAGGTCGCTGTAGTCGAGCCAGCCTTGTTTGTTCACGTCGCGCGAAGCGTGGATATTGATGAAGTCAAACACGTTCAGTGCCGGATAGCGCCCGGTCCATTTGTAAACGTTCTCCGCTTCGCGGGTGTTCCAATCCACCTTCGCCACCACACCGGATAGTGCCCGCTTGCCGTACTCGCTGCACAAAACAGCCCATAGCCGCTGCGTCTCGGCAGTGGCTTGCGCGTTGCATAAGGTATAAGTGACAGGTTCAGTAGTCGGTACGGGCTCAACAGCATGGCAACTGCACACACTGCACAATAGTACAAACAGAAGAATAGACTGACGGGAAAATAGATGTTTCATGGTAGTATTTTGCAATTACGCTGCAAAATTACGAAAATTATACCATAAACACCGACACAATTTTAGCAAATATTACACGATAACCTTCGTTTTGGCATATTTCTCCCGAAACTCGGTAGGCGAGCAGCCCTTTCGCGAGCGGAACAGGCGGTTGAAATTACTCAAGGTATTGAATCCACAATCAAAGCAGATGGAGGATATCGGTTCATCCGTATCCACAAGTTTGCGCGAGGCGATACCGAGTCGCACATCTACTATATAGTCAGAGAGAGTCTTACCGGTGCGGAGTTTGAAGAACCGTGAGAATGCGGTAGGCGCCATGCTGACCATGGCACTGAGTTGCTCAAGGCGTATCTCGTCTGCATAATGTGCGGATACATATTCTTTCACCCGTGCCACACGCCTGCTTTCGCTGGTGGCGCGCACCTGTGCGAACGATGAACTGGACAGTTCGCGCGCGTTATCGAACTTCGACAGTTCGTGCATGATATATGCCATTTCAATTGCAGCCTCAAATCCGTCACGGATACTTGACAATCGCTGCAGGCGCGGATAGACGCTCATGATAGCCGCCATGGGGAAGCACAAGCCGCGTTGTGCACGAACGAACATCTTCTGTATCGACCGGAAAGGATTGGTGGAGAGCACATTCCGAGCCTCAAAGTCCGCACCGAACTGGATCGTTATCTCATGTATATCCCGGTTCTGGCAGTGTCCCTGCGCCCATGTGTGCTCGAGGTTGGGCGAGGTGATCAGCACGAGTTCGTATTCGCCAATCTCTTCTACCGAGTCGCCCACTATGCGCTCGCAGCCGGCACCGTGCTCCACAAAGTTCAGTTCGCAGAGCGTATGCCTATGCAGCGGAAAGTCGCAACACGCCTTATGCCGGTCGGCTACGTACATCAGATCGTTCTCACCCAAAGGGGCTATTTCCTGCAATATTCCTCCGGTTTCCATAGTTGTAAAAAAAGTGTTATAGATACATTGATAAACTTATAACTTGTCAAGGATGATCCAGGCGGCGAGGGCTACCTACACGAGCAGAAGAACGCACGACAGGAGTGCAGAAAGATGTCTTTTCATATTTGTGAGGTTTAATTATTGATTCGCATAACTGAGTTGTCAAGCCGCCTACGGCGTGCACCGAACTTCAGCGTGCAAAGGTACAAAAATAAATGCACATTTGCAAACTTTTCCGCAGAAAAATTGCACAGTAGTGCATTTTTTAGTAGCACAACACAAAAAAAGCAGCCGCGTCTCATGACTCGACTGCTTTGCATAATGTACTTCAAAGTTATTTATTTCCAAATTATGCGCTACCTGTAACTACAAAACAGGCGGACGAGATACAACAGCAGCAGATACGCAACCATCCGACCACACCGCAGCAGTTAGCCGACCGCCGCAAGGCACTATACATGCGTATCAAGCGACTATACTTGCGCTACAAAGACCATCCGCAGCTCATCGACAACCCCGACGAACTACGCAAAGCGATCCTGCTGGCGTACAAGCAGAAACGGAAGAGGTGAGGGTTGAGGTTTGAGGTTTGAGGGTTTGAGGGTTTGAGAGTTTGAGGGTTTGACGGTTTGAGGGTTTGAGGGTTTGAGTGTTTAGAGTTGCGCTGCTATGTGCATGAAGATCTGTGCGGCGGGGTGTCCGGGTTGGAGTACGATGGGTGTGCCCCGGTCGCCGCCCTCGCGGATAGACTGCACCAGAGGGATCTCGCCCAGCAAGGGTATATGCAGCTCCTCCGCCAGGCGTTTGCCGCCACCGCGACCGAAGATATAATACTTGTTATCCGGCAACTCCGCCGGTGTGAAGTACGACATGTTCTCCACCAATCCCAGCACGGGCACGTTCAGCTTGTCGTTAGTAAACATATCCACTCCCTTGCGTGCATCGACCAGCGCCACGTCCTGCGGCGTGGTGACGACAACAGCACCTGTGAGTTGCAAGGTCTGCATGAGTGTGAGGTGGATATCCGACGTGCCGGGCGGCAGGTCGATCAGGAAATAATCCAGCTCGCCCCACTCGGCATCGTTGATGAGTTGTTTGATAGCGTTCGAAGCCATGCCTCCTCGCCATACGACAGCGGACTGTACGTCCACAAAGAATCCGATAGATAACATCTTCACCCCGTACTGCTCGATAGGCACAATCAGGTCCCGGCCGTTCACGGTGTCTGCCACCGGACGTGCGTCCTCGACGTGGAACATCTTCGGTACGCTCGGTCCGTGAATATCCGCATCCAGCAGTCCGACCCGTTGGCCCTGTTGCGCCAGGGCTACGGCAAGGTTGACCGCCACGGTGGATTTGCCTACACCGCCTTTGCCGGAGTGGATAGCGATCACGTGCCTGGCATGCAGGCTGATATCTGATTGCTGACTGCCGGCTGCGGACTGCTGCTTGCGGAGCTTGGTATGGATATGCACCACAGCGTTCGGCTCGGCGTAGGTGTGTACTGCCGTCTCGGCTGCTTTCAGCACGGAACGGATGAACGGGTCGGTGTCTTTGTCGAAGATAAGCGAGAACGATACCTCCAATCCGGAGATACGTATATCATCCTCGAGCATGCCTGCCTCAATCAGGTTCATGCCATTGCCCGGATAGCGGACGTGGGCAAGTGCGTCAATGATTTGTTTTGGAAACATAGTTTCTTCCGTATGAACGATAAGTGTCTTTTTCTATTTCTATATCCGGCTCCAGGAGTGTGCCCTGCTTGGGCAGTTGCCAGGCGAGATACTTGATTGTCAGTCCACGCTCGAGCCACTGGCGTTCGTAGTGCGTCTGCAGCCGCTGCGCGTCCGTAAAGATGGCTGATTGCTGATGGCTGCTTGCTGCTTGCTTGCCGTACAGGTCATCGGTGTCGCACAGCAGCGGCAGGTTGTTCAGTCGGATCATCTCCCGGGTGTAGGTATAGAGGAACGGACTGTCGGTCTTCAGGTGGATCGTTGCATTGTTGCGCAGCAGTTGTCGGTAGCGTTGCATGAAGTAGGTGGAGGTCAGGCGTTTGGTAGCTTTCTTCATCTGCGGGTCGGGGAAGGTGATCCACAGCCCATCCACCTCATCTTCGGCAAAGAAGTTAGGCAGCATTTCGATGTTCGTTCTGAGGAACGCCACGTTCGTCAGTCCTTCCTGCGTAGCCTGCTTGGCTCCCTGCCACATCCGTGCGCCCTTGATATCCACGCCTATATAGTTCGTGTCGGGATAGACGCGCGCCAGTCCTACGGTGTAGTCGCCGTGCCCGCAGCCGAGCTCCAGCAACAACGGATGATCGTTGTGGAAGAATCGTTTGCGCCACTCGCCTCGCATAGCCGGCACGGTGCTGTCAGCCAGCAACTCCCGTGCACCGCACTGGAAGACACATTGCATCTGAGCCATCTCGGCAAATTTCTTTAGTTTGTTCTTGCCCATATTTGTTTGAGCAGCCAATCATGGCTGCTGGCTTTGTTTGAGTTCCAGCCCCACGTCCGCTATGCCGGTGATCACCGAGTCGCGCATACCTTGCACGATGGCAAACGTATACGTGCCTGCAGCGGGAAAACGTATGTCGTGCTGCATGGTGACGTACCCTGCATAGTATCGTCCGGTACGTGTGCTGAGCCATCTCCCGCGGTCGTCAGCCAGACACGCCATCACGGTGTCGGCACGCAGAGGCGACAGGCTGTCGCAGGCACTGACAAAGAGCCAGAGGTTCTGATACGCGTATTGCTCCGTATGGCGTAAGGTCAGAGCCAGATCATACGTCTGCGTTGTGTCCTGCACGCTGACAGTCAGGCGCACGGTGTCGCCTATGCTCCATCCGCGCTCAGGCAGGTCGGCGTATGCGCTGCTCACCGTCTCGCGCCCGCAGGAGCAGAGCAGCAGCAACACGAGGCTGAGCAATGTATATACGGTTCTGTTCATCTTATTCGCGATCGCGGTTACGGCGGTCTTCACGGTTCTTGTATTCTTCTCGGTTGCGATAGTTCTCCCTATTGCGGTTGTAGTCTTGTCTGTGCTTTTTGTCGGCTGCTCTGTCACCTTGTTTGTCGCGTGGGTTGTTGTGCTGTCTGTCACCTTTCTGTCGGTTGTTCGGTCCTCCCTGCCGTCCGCGCCGGCGGTCAAAACGGTTGAGATCATCCTGTCCGACCACGTTGGCGTAGCCTATCTCCGACCCTTCCGCGGTGGTGTGTTTGCCTCCGAGGTCGTCGGGTTTCTCGCCTCGGTTGTTCATCTCAATGATTGCTTTGGCTCGCTCGGCGGTGATAATCTCGAGGTTAACCGCCTGCTTGGGGTCGGTGGAGTAGGTAACAGTGCCTTGCAGCGGATCGGTGGCAAACAGGTAGTACGTAGCCGTGAGTGTCTCCAGCGGTGTTCGTCTGTCGGGCAGTTTGGCTACTGCCTCTTGGTAGGTAGGTATCTCGTAGTTGAGGCAGCACTTGAGTTTGGCGCACTGCCCGGCAAGTTTCTGCGGGTTAGGCGAGAGGTTCTGTAGTCGTGCAGCCCCTGTGCCGACCGACGAGAACCGTGTCATCCATGTCGAGCAGCACAACTCGCGTCCGCATGGCCCTGTACCTCCTATGCGTCCTGCCTCCTGACGTGCTCCGATCTGTTTCATCTCTATGCGGATGCGGAATGTCTCGGCATACACCTTGATCAGTTGCCGAAAATCCACACGTCCGTCGGCGATATAGTAGAAGATCGCTTTGCCTCCGTCTCCCTGGTACTCCACGTCACCGATTTTCATGTCGAGTTGCATGTCTTTGGCGATCTTGCGTGCCTGGATCATTGTCTCGTGCTCCAATGCGTGCGCTTCATCGGCTCGCTGCAGGTCGGCTTCTGTAGCCAGACGGTAGATACTGCGTGCCTCGAAGTTATCGACATCGATACGGTTCTTGCGCATCTGCGGTATAACGAGTTGTCCTACCAGCGTTACCTCTCCTACGTCGTGCCCGGGATTGCCTTCCACTGCCACTTTCATACCTTTCTCGAGCGGCAGGTTGTTCACGTTGCGGTAGTAGCCTTTGCGGGTGTTCTTGAACTGCACCTCCACCATGTTCGTCTTGGCTACCGTCTCCGGCAGGTCGGACAGATAATCCACTACCGGTAACATGTGTACGGAGTTTCTGCGGTACGACTTTTCGGTGTATCGCCCGGATTCGTTATTTAGTACAAAATCAGGTTTCTTCATTCGTTGCTATGGTACTCTTTAACGTTTCGATATCGATCGAAACCGTTTTAACTGTTTGACTGTTTGACTGTTTGAGGGTTTGAGGGTTTGAGGGTTTGAGGGTTTGACTGTTTGACTGTTTGAGGGTTTGACCGTTTGAGGGTTTGACCGTTTACCGTTTTATCAGCACAATGCACTGCAGACAGAGGTCGAACAGCACCATTCGTGCGTTGGCGTTTTGCATTATTTGTGCTTCGGCTTGTGCGAACTGTTGCGTCAGGTCTTCAATGTTCCGCTCGTTGATATACGGTGCGAACTTCACGGAGAACTGCTGCTGCTCGGTTGTCTGGTAGTTCAGTGCCGGCTCGCCGTAGTTGTAGATGAAGTTTTCGCGTATCATCCGTTGTGCGAACTGCAGGAACGCACATTGCCTTTCGCGCGATGAGTCTTTAGCCATGATCATCGCCCAGTCGTTGAGTTTCTGCAGTGCGTCGTAGTTCTTTCTGACACCAACGAGCCATGCGTTGCGCATCAGTTCCTGGAACTCGGCGAACAGTTGTTTGTCTCTGTCCTCGCTATCCAGTAGTCTCAGTGCCTCGCGGTAACTGCCAGCAGCCAGTCGTGCTGCATCTTTTGCCAGCTGCGTGCCTACAGCCGGCTGCCTGTTGCGTAACGCCGCCTCGATCTGCTCGTCGCTCAACCTGGGCACGGCTATCGGACGCAGGCGGGAGATGATTGTAGGCAGTAACATCTCGGGGTGCTCGCTCACCAGCAGAAAAACAGTCATTGCAGGCGGTTCTTCCAGCAGTTTGAGCAGTTTGTTGGCGCAGGTGGCGTTCATCTTCTCCGGCTGCCAGATGATCATCACCTTGTAGCCGTCGCCGAACGACTTGAGTGCCAGTTTGCGCATGATCTCGCTGCTCTCTTTCTCGTAAATAAGGCTCTGCTTCTTCTCCGCGCCCATTGTCTGCGTCCAATCGTTGGCGTCGCAGTAGGGGTTAGCCAGCACCATGGTGCGGAAGTCCGCCATATAGTCGTCGCACACCTCGGGCCCTTTGTCCACCTTCACGATCGGGAAAGCGAAGTGCAGGTCGGGGTGTTGCAACTTGCTGTACTGCATGCAGGTCGGGCACGTGCCGCACGCATCCGTGTCTGTTCGGTGCTTGCACGCCAGGTACTGTGCAAACGCCAGGGCGAGAGGTAGCTTGCCCACGCCTGCCGGACCCGACAGCAGCATAGCATGAGGTATGCGCCCCTGTTGCACACTGCGGCACATCTCACGCTTGATCGCGTCCTGACCTATGATATCGCGCATTAACATGTTTTATAGTCGATAGTCGATAGTCGAAAGTCGAAAGTCGTTAGTCGAAAGTCGAAAGTCGTTAGTCGAAAGTCGAAAGTCGAAAGTCGAAAGTCGAAAGTCGAAAGTCGAAAGTCGATAGTCGAAAGTCGAAAGTCGAAAGCAACTGACGGCAAATAACCGACACTTCGCAATCAGCCGACAAAGTTACAAAAAAAATCCCACATTTGCAAATTTTAGTGGGATTTATTTGCAAATTGTCTTCATTTAGCCTATTGTTTGGCTCTTTGAGTCCATAATAGCCTGTATAACCCTTGCGGCGGCACGGCGTATATCCGCGTCGGTGAGTTGTCCGTTCTGTCGGGCTTTTCGTAGTGCTTTCAGGTCGTCCTTGCTGCCCGGCATAATTAGATCCACGCCTGCTGTCACACAGCCTGCTTCATCGGCACGATCCTTGCCGGTGGACATCCAATCGGTCATTACCACGCCTGTGAATCCCCACTCTCCGCGCAGCAGGTCGGTGCATAGTTCGCGGCTGTTGGCGCAGAACGTGCCGTTCAGGCGGTTGTAGGCAGTCATCACGGCGCGCGGTTGTGACAGCCGTACAGCCAACTCGAAGCCACGCCAGTAGATCTCGCGCAACGTGCGCTCGTCCACGTCCGACGACATGGTGTAGCGGTTGCTCTCCTGGTTGTTGGCGCTGAAATGCTTGAGCGTGACATAGTTACCCGGTGTGGCTTGTACGCCATTGGTGATTGCGGCAGCCAACAGACCGGTCAGCAGCGGGTCTTCGCTGAAGTATTCGAAGTTTCTGCCGCATAGCGGGTTGCGAACGATGTTCATTGCCGGTGCCAGCCAGAACGTTACGCCGTACTCGCTCATCTCGGTGCTCACGGCACGCCCCATCTGCTCCGCCAGAGCCGTGTTCCAGGTCTGTGCCACTACAGCGGCTATCGGGAAGCCCGTGACAAACTGGTAGAGCATCTGCCCCTTGTCAGGGTCGCCCAGTATGAACCAGCGGAGCAGGAACAGAGGCAGGTACTCATATACGGATATGGATATATCGACAGCGCGGATCTTGCCGTTGGGGTACTGCACGGCGCGTTTCTCGAGCCTCACACCTGCCGGACCGTCGCACATCTGTATGTTGGGTATGCCGCGGTTGATGAACTCGGTGGTGGTGTGTCCTACGGCACCGGGTGTGCGGAAACCTGCATCCTCGCCCGACATACCTGTGCCTGCGCAGAACTTGATACACTCCTCGGTGCTCAGTCGTGCCAGTGCCGTTTGTGTCTGTTCGCTCAGGTGCCGGGCTTGCGGGGTGTAGTCGGCGTTGAGGGTTGCGAGCGAGTCGGTATCAACCGTCAGGATGGGCAGCCCCTGGGGTATATCGAACGTGTTGGCGTGGTGCAGTTCGGCTATCGGTGCTGCTGCGGCGCACAGGTTACGGTGGCGGCATAGCACGAGTTGCTTGCTGATACGTATGGCTGCCGCAGCTGTCGTTTGGCGCGAACTGTTGCCTATACTGATCAGGTACTGCCCTGCTGTGAGCAGAGTAACTGCCTGCTGCTCGTCGTAGCAGGCGAGCGCAGAGAGCGGGAACGACAACTCCAGCGACTGCTGCTGCCCCGGCGCAAGAACAGCCGTCTTGGCGAATGCTGCCAGCCTTTGGTACTCGCGATCATCACCCGGACAACGGACATACAACTGCACTACCTCCTTGCCGCTGAACCGCTTGCCGGTGTTCGTCACCTGTACGGAGCAATGTATGCTGTCGCCCGCCAGGGTTGCTCCTACCGGACGGATAGCGAACGCGGTGTACGACAGTCCGTAGCCGAACGGGTAACGCGGCGAGACATCAAAACTGTCGTAGTACCTGTATCCGACATATATGCCCTCCTTGTAACGCGCCGAGGCAGGATCGTGGGCAAACTCGTTGCCATACGGCACGTCGCCGTAGGTCTGCGGCCAGGTTACCGTCAGTTTGCCCGACGGACAGCACGCACCGGTCAGCACCGATGCCAAGGCTCTGCCGCTGTCCATACCCAATTGCGCCATATATACGATAGCATCAATGCCGCTCATCTCGTCCAGTGGCGAGAGGTCGATAGGCACGCCGGTGTTGATCACCAGTATGAATCGTGCAAAATGTCCGGCGCAGAGGCGGATGTTATGCAGTTCAGTCTCTTCCAGCCGGAAGCTGCCGGGTGTATCTGTCAGGTCGTGTCCCTCGCCCGATTGGCGCGATACAACATAGACACACGTATCCGTTTCGCAAGCGGCAAGTTCGTCTGCCGTCAGTGCATCGCCTGCCGGGTAACGGTACTCGGCATTCATCAGTTCGTCCATCACGCGCGCCGTAGGCCACCACAACTTGCGGCGTATGGCTTGCAGAAAAGTCTCTTTGCCACTGCGCCACAGCCGGTCGTAGCGGTCAATCCAATCATGGGTAAGAATATCAAAACCTGCCTCTGTCAGTCCCTCGAGCACGGTTACCGTGTGACGTACGTTCACCTCACCGCTGCCACTGCCGCCTTTGATCGTGTAGCCGGCACCGGCACCGTACAAGGCTAACCGGCACGGCGATAAAGGCAGCACGCCGCTGTTGTGCAGCAGCACGATACCTTCGGTGGCTATCTCGTATGAGAGCCGGCGGTTGGTTTGTTCACGCTCGGAAACATGATCTGTATAATGGGCGTTTGTCTTCATCATAACGGATTTCAATTTTCACGAATAACCAATAGCTTTCGACTATCGACTAACGACTAACGACTATCGACTATCGACAACTATCAATATACTCAATTCGTACAACAGATACACCGGCAGTGTTACCATCATTAGTGTGAACGGGTCGCCTGTTGGTGTGATCACGGCGGCGATAATCAGTATGGCTACGAACACGTGTCCGCGGTAGCGCTTCAGGTGTTCGCGATCGAGTATGCCGAGTTTGGACAGCAGCCAGGTTACTATAGGCACCTCAAACAGCAGACCCATCAGCACCGACAGCACCAGCAGCAGCGATATATACGAACTCAGACTGATCTGATTGACCACCACTGTGCTGACCTGATACATACTTAGGAACCGGAACGAGAACGGGAAGATCACCAGGTAGTTCAGTGCCACGCCTGCCGCAAACAGCAGTACGGCGCTTAACACGAACGTCACCGTGTACCGCCGTTCGCTTTTGTACAACGCCGGTGCCACAAACCCGTACAGCCACCACACGATCAGCGGCAAGGCTACCACGAAGCCTATGCACAGACTGACCTGTATATGCGTCACGAACTGTGCCGTTACGTCGATGTTAATCAGTGTCTGTCCCTCGCCTAACGGACGCATGAGAAAGGCGAATAGCCAATCTTTGCAGCAGAACGCTGCCACCGTGGCCACCAGCCATGCGCACAGCGACTTGATCAGCACACCGCGCAACTCATCCAGATGATCCCAAAAACTCAGACCGTTGTTGTTGTTAGTCTGTTTCACTCCTGACTTTCGACTTTTGACTTTTGACTTTCGACTTTCGACTCCTGACTTTCGACTTTTGACTTTCGACTATCGTCTATCGACTCTTGACTCTCGTCTTCCTTGCCGTTCAGACCATCCTTAAACGACTTGACACCTTTGCCTATACCTTTCATCAGTTCAGGTATTTTCTTTCCGCCGAAGATCAGCAGGATAACCAGTACGATTAAGATAATTTCCCAAGTTCCGATCATAGTGTATTGTGTTAAATTGTTAAACTTTCAAACCCTCAAACCTTCAAACCTTCAAACCTTCAAACTCTCAACTCTCAACTCTCAACCTTATTCCTCACGCCTGCTTGAGTTGCTCCACAAAACTGTCGATCCGCTGCATCTCGGCAGGTATATCTATTCGTTGCGGGCAGTGCGGTATGCAGTGGTTGCATCCTATGCAGTGGTCTGCCTGACGCATGCTTGGCACGGCGCGATCGTAACCTATCAGCCAGCGGCGGCGGGCATGGCGGAACTCGCGATCATCAGGATCGCTCACCGCAGGCATTAGTTCCTCTGCCAGGCAGTTGTTGTAATAGGTGAAGATCACGGGTATGTTCAGTCCGTACGGACAGGGCATGCAGTAGTTACATGCAGTGCACGGCACAGCTTTCATGCCGGCAATCTGTTCAGCCAGACGCATGAGCATACCGTTCTCCTCGGCGGTGATAGGCCGCAGTGGCGAGTATGTCCGGCAGTTCTCCTGCAGGTGTTCGATGTACGTCATGCCGCTCAGCACGGTCAGTATGCCTTCGGGTGTGCCGGCGTAGCGGAACGCCCATTCGGCAGGCGTGGCGTGGATATCCATCTTTTTCATCTCATGCACGATGGGCGAAGGCTGCTTGGCAAGTCGTCCGCCCAGCAACGGCTCCATCACATTGGCGGGTATGCCGCGTTTGTGTAACTCGTTGTACAGGTACGATGCATCAGTGTTACTCGGATTGATCTCGTTGGCATAGTTCCAATCAACGTAGTTGAGCTCGATCAGCACAAAATCCCAGTGGTACTTACCCTCGTCGTGCCATCGCATCAGCATGTCGAAGATCCGCACATCGCCGTGATACGAGAATCCCAGGTTACGAATCCGTCCTTTCTGCTTCTGCTCCACGAGCCAATCGAGTATGCCGTTGTCGATGTACCGGCCGTTGAACGTCGCCAGCGCGTCACTGCCGCCGCCTACTGCGTGCATAAGCAGGTAATCGACATAATCGGTCTGCAGGTATTGCAGCGACCGTTCGAACATCGCCTGCGACTCCTCACGTTTCCAACTGTCCGGACTGAAGTTCGACAACTTGGTGGACAGGTAGTAACTGCTGCGCGGATGCCGACTCAGGGCTATGCCTGTCACTTTCTCCGAATTGCCCTGGCAGTACGCGGGCGAGGTGTCGAAGAAGTTCACGCCGTGCGCCAGCGCATAATCGACCATCTCGTTCACCGCCTGCTGGTCGATGGGCGAATCGGGGTGCTCACGTTCCGTGCCGCCGGCTTCAACCGGCAGACGCATCATACCGAAGCCGAGCAGCGACACCTTGTCGCCTGTGTTCGGGTTCGTGCGGTATGTCATTTGACCATTTACCATTTGACCATTTACCATTTGGTCATTTGCTACATGATCTTTTTTACCGTTCTTGCAGGCGGTAACCAATACCGATGTCCCTGCCACAGCGGCTGTACTATGCTTGATAAACTCTCGTCTGTTCATATTCAACACTCAACTTTCTTTTGTTTAGCGTTTAGAGTTTAGTGTTTAGCGTCGTTTGTAGTTTAGAGTTGGTAGTTTATTGACTCTCAACTACTATACTTCAAACTTTTTCAACTTCGCTCAACACTCAACTCTCAACACTCAACTTCGCTCAACACTCAACACTCAACACTCAACACTCAACTACCCCACATGCTGCACCTCGTTTCCTTCCACATAGATGGCACTCAGCGGCCGTGACGGACAGAGGTTCTCGCACTTGCCGCAGCCTATGCAACGTTCCTTGTCGATAGCGGGCACCTGTACGGTCCTGCCGCCTGCTGTGGTGTAGGGTACCATCTGTATGGCGAGTGCGGGACAGTGTCGTGCACATGCGCCGCACGGGTCACCGTTGCTTACGGGCACGCAGTTCTCGGCTATCCATACGGCGTGACCTATATGTATGGATGTTTTTTCTTCGCGCGTGATAGGACGTATAGCGTCTGTCGGGCACACCTGCGAACAGTCGGTACACTCCGGCCGGCAGTATCCGCGCTCGTAGGACATCTCGGGTTGCATCAGCCGGAGCAGGTCGGCTGAGGGGCGCAGCACGTTGTTCTTGCACGCACTCACGCACAACTGACATGCCGTGCAGTGCTTCTGCATGTGCCTTGCGGATAAGGCTCCGGGCGGCAGGATCGGTGTGTTGCGCACAGGTGCCTGTTTGTCCTCAATAGCCGCCAGCCCACCGTCCACCTTGACCTTTGCTTGCGCCATGGCGGCGGTGCCTATCGCTACCGCAGCACCTGTCAACATAGCCCTGCGACCTGTATCTACTTTCTCTTGTCTGTCAGCGCAGCGGTCTGTCAGCGTAGCGGTCTGTACTCTGTCAGCGGAGCGGTCTATCAGCGGAGCGGTCTGTACTCTGTCAGCGCAGCGGTCTGTCAGCGTAGCGGTCTTATACTCCAGCGCTCCGTGCTTGCATTTGTCCAGGCAATCGCCGCACGCCACGCACCGCGAGTAATCCACTGTGCCGGCTTTGTAGTCGATGGCTGCGGCTTTGCAGTTCTTCTCGCACAGCGAGCAGTTCTTGCACTTCGACTTGTCGAGTTGCACGCGCAGCACCGAGAACCGTGCAAACAGACTCAGTATCGTTCCTACGGGACAAACGGTGTTGCAGTACGTCCGCCCGTTGCGCCAGGCGAGCACGGCAAGTATGCCCAAGGTCAGCAGTGCCACCACGAACGTGGTCACGCTGCGCATCCACAGTTCCACCTCGCTGAACACGTACCAGTTCTGTTGTGCATCCCATGCTGCCAGGGCGTTGCCCAACAGGTCGTACAGCGGACGGAACAGTGCGTTCACTATCCTGCCATAGGCAGAGTACGGCGCAAGCAGGGTGGTCACCGGAGCAAAACCGATGAACAGACATACGACAAACACTGCCAGCACGCTGTAGCGCAGCCAGCGTTTCTCGGGCGAATAACGGTAGCGGTTCTTCTTTTGCTTCTTGCCCAGCCAGCCGAAGATATCCTGCATCACGCCCAGCGGGCAGATCACGCTGCAGTACAGACGTCCGAACAGCAATGTGAGCACGATCAGTGCGGCGAGTATGCCGAAGTTCAGCGCCAGCAATGCGGGCAGGAACTGAATCTGTGCCGCCCAACTCAGGTAAAGGTTAAGGTGCCAGCCTGCACCGAGCAGCAGCAGACTGACTGCTGCAAAACAGACCGTGGCAAGCACGATGCGCACTATGCGCAGGAGATTCTTGGTTGTCTTCATCAAAGGGTTAGATACATTTTCGCCACAAAGATACAAAAAAAAATGCACATTTGCAAATCTGTCCGAAGAAAAATTGCATTTTTTTTCGAGCTTGTGACAAGATATAGCACTTTCGTGTATTATCTTTGCATCGGATTTGAAATCAGTTGCGCAACCGGTTGCATGGTTATTAGCAGCAAATTGCACAAAAAAATAGGATAAACTTGCAAATGTCAAAAATTTTTTGTAACTTTGCACCCGATTGGGTGCAGATGGGGGGATTAACCAATGCAACCTAAATAGTATCAACCACAAACACCCCGGAGCGTCGTCCCGATGAAACGGGAAGAGCGGCCTCCGCCTAGAAAGGAGCAAAATGAAAACAAAGAAAAAAACTATGGAACTCAAATTCCTGCAGGTGAAGGCTTTGGTTGGTCTGTGGCACCTGCCGGGTGTCGCCTTTTTGTAAAGAAAATAATTTAACCAATATATGGCAAAAAATACAAATAAATCTCAGATTCCAGAACTTGACTTGTTTAGTGTTCAAACTCAGTACCCTAATGAGATTGTAAACCATCAAGATGTAGTTGAGCACTTTGACGATTTGGATTTGTCAAAGAATGTTCTCATCTGCAA
>CALZOG010000029.1 GCA_945827635.1 uncultured Bacteroidales bacterium | reverse complement strand
AGAGAGTATTTCTGCTTATTGGCATTCTTGCCTTCCTGGCAAGTAATATATATGCCACAGTTCTTCTAACTGAGGATTTTGATTATTCTTCCGGCACGGCGATAGGTGAAGTCGAAGGATGGACAACTACCGGTGATATCACTTCGGGTGATGGCAGAATTGTAAATGAAGATGTTCTCAGTTACTCCAATATAGGTGGCGAGTACATACTTTCAGGCGAAGGTAAGTCGCTGAGGCACAACTACGCATCCAACAAAACTAACAGCACAAGCGGAACACAATACTTGTCTTACCGCTCTTTTACACCAGTAACGTCCGGAACTGTTTATTTGACATATATGTATAAACCTGACGGCAAACAAAGTCAGTCAAATGGTGAATTATTGGGGCTAACTACCGGCACATCACCTTCAGCACGTCCTTGGGCAGGAAAGATAGATGATGAAACGAAGGGCAATCCCTATCGTATTGGTATAACTCATCGTACCGGAACGGGAAGTGCAATCGTTTGGGGAACAGGTGAGTATTCTGCAGATGATGTCATTTTATTAGTGCTGAAATATGACCTAACTAATCATTCGACGTCTCTTTTTATAAATCCGACAATAGGAACAACGGAAGAACCGGAGGCAAATATTACTGATAACAACGAAGCCGGTCAGTCCGCACGCACAAAGATAGATGCTATCATGTTCCGCAACACCGGCGCAAGCAAATCTAACTACTATGTAGGTGGCGTACGCGTCAGCACGACATGGGCTGAGGCGGTTCAGGCAAAAACGGATGTAACCTTAGAGCGCCTCTCTTTTGATTTTGGCACTGACGAGTGGAGCAGTCTCGAATCTTCCACTACCGATGCAAATGTTAATGAAGTTGATTTTACCCAGTGCTCGCGTCAAACAGGCACGTACTATCTGCCGACTGGGAAGAAACTGACAGGACGCATAATGATGGCCGGTAAGTCGGGAGAGAATGTAAGTATAATAGAATTGCCGGCCGTTACCTCCGCAGAGAGAGTAGATATCTATGCAAGCGCAGGCAGTGACAACAAAAACATAAAATTGCAGCAATACGACTATAGATTAATGGTGTGGGAAGATGTACAAACGCTTCATTTCGACACAAAAGGTATTTATTATCGATTTGCTGTCACCTTGAATAGCTCGACTGCTACTCGCTTGCGCTTGATAAACGACGAGAGCGGTGCAAAATATATTGTGAGCGTAGTGACATATCCCGCTGCAGCAACAGATCTGGAAGTTCCCGAAGCACTGGAAGCTGCCAACGTGAGTGCTCATGCCTTTTCAGCGCGATGGGCGGCGGTGTCCAACGCAAGCGGATACAGAATAGTGGTGTATAAGGCAGACGGCAAGACACAAACCATAAAAGAGGCTGTTGCGGATGCTACATCATTTAACATCACGAGCCTGACGCCAGGAACCAATTACACCTATAAGGTGTCAGCCATAGGCGATGATGAAAACTATGTAGATTCGTATTTGTCAGATGTAATAGAGGTGACCACAGCGGCAGAGATAACAGACTCGTACACCCGAACGGTTACTAATGGCAACTACGGAACTATCTGTCTGCCGAAGGCAAGCAATGATCTGAGCACAGCCGGCGCAGTATTCTTCGCTGTGGCAGGCAAAGTAATGAACGGCGACAAACTGCAAGAAATCGTGCTGGAAGACGTGACGGAACTTGTTGCCGGAACGCCCTATGTGTTTCTGGCCACGGCGAATGAAATCAACATCCCGCTGACCGGTGAGGCGGTAGAGGATCCTGTAAACACAGGTACAAATGGATTGAAAGGTTCATTTGTTGTAAAAAGCATAACAGGAACAGAAAACAAATACATTCTATCCCAAAACAAATTGTATTGCACCAACGGCCAAGTGTATTACGTTGGCGAGAACCGTGCGTATTTCGACATCAGCAGCATGAGCGAGGTTAGCGAAACACCTGCACCTGGCAGACGACGTGTATATTTGGCAACAGAAGAGAATCAGGTAACGACCGAGGTCATTGACCAGCAATCAGCCATCTGTGTTCAGAAAAAGATTGTTGAAGGCAGGATTGTTATCATCCGCAATGGAGAGATGTACGACCTGACAGGAAAAAGATTATAGAAGTCAGAAAGCAAAATTCAGAAAACAACGAGTCATATGAAGAAGTACATATCACCCGTCACTCAATTGACAGAAATCGAAGCCTGTCTGTTGATAGGAGTATCAGGAGGATCTACAGCACCTAATACAATAGGAGACTAAGTTATGAAACGACTATTCAGTGTTATCATTATTCTGTGTGCGGCAATCAGCGCACAAGCCACCGTCGTGCTGACGGAAGATTTCAATTATACGGCAGGCTCTGCTCTGGAGGGTCAGGGTACGCCCAACAAGTGGACCGTATCCACCAATGCCAACAACGCGCAGACAGCCAGTGTGCCGCTGACCGTGTCGGCAAGCGGATTGACTATGGAGTATTACGGTGCAGGCGATGCTGCCACAGGGTTAGGCGTGACAATGCCGCAAGTGACCTTGTCGCCGGAAAGCAGCCGTCAGCGCGTGACGTTCAAGATGTTCGACACCGGCTCGTCGTACAAGACCGGCAGTCTGTATGCCGCCTTTCTGATCAACGTGAGCGAGGCTACATCGAGCACACGCGACTTTCTGGCATTCGACGGCAACACAGGCACGACGCAACGCGGACGACTGTTTATCAAGAAGAGTGGCAGCGGCTACGTGTTAGGCGTGACGCGCGGAGGCACAACGCCCGTATGGTCGGACGTACTGACGATAGGCGAGACTTATCTGGCAGTGTTCAAGTACGAGATGGTGTCCGGCGATCTGAATGATATAGTTTCGCTATACGTCAATTTCCCGCTCGGATACGATGAGTATGCTACAGCCGTTCAAGCCAAGTGCGTCAAGAGCAATGACTTCGACAGCAGCATAGCTGACCCGTCGCAACTGAAAGCTATGTCACTCAAGCAGCGCGAGGACGGTTCGGCTTTGCAACTGTCGCATCTACGCGTTGCCACCACCTGGGAGGAAGCGGTGAACTATACCGGTCCGAACATCGAACCGGAAGATCCGAACAAACCCGTCTATCTGATTGAAGAGGGATTTGATACCAACGGCAATTGGACCGTTATCCGCGGCGGTGCTTCCTCCAACCGCAATCACGGTGATTACGGTACAACTAATCGCAGTTTGACATTCAACAAGACGGAGGACAACGACCGCTGCAACCACTCGCAGATAATCTCCCCCGCAGTGAACACAGCCGGTGTGCTGCGGTTCTACGTCATAGGTTCCGCCAACGAGACACGTGGCAATATCACTGTCAGCAAGATCATCGGGCAAGACACAACCGAGATAGCCTACATCGAAGGACCATTCAACAAGACATGGCGCGAGGTGACCGTGCTGGTACGCGACGAGAGCACAAACATCAAGGTGATGCTCGAGGTTAACGACTGCGGTCTGGGAGCAGGAACGCTGTATATTGACGATATATCGCTGACGAACTATATCAGCGGTCAGAAGCCTGTAGTGAGCGATGTGATACTGACTGTTCCTTACCCGTCAGCTGACCGACCTACAGCAGTGGGTGCCAGCATCACCAGTCCTGACGAGCGGAGCATAGCCGAGGCGAAGATTCAATACGGCTACTACCCGAACATGTTAGACGAAGAGGTAACGATGCGCAAGACGGATGCGTCGCAGTTCGTATCCGATCCTATTCGCGCAGACCGCACCGGTATGGTTTATTTCCGCGTGATAGCGTTCGACAGTTATTATGTATCCGACACCACGGAGGTTGCCTCTTACCGCGTTTACCGCTCGTACTCCACCCGCCTGACTCCTAACGTTACGTTGGCAGCCGGCGAGGAGTGGACATACAGCGACGGTCTGGAGGGCATGCGTGCAGAATATGAGGGCACGGGAGCGATGCAACTGAGCGTGATGGTTGGCGAAGGAGCAGCAACGATCTTCACCGGCACAGGCGTGAGCACCACAGGCGATATGAGTCTGTCGGCTGAGCCGGGTGAGGTGCTACACTTGCGCAACACAGGCACAACGGCACTCACGCTCAAGGCGGTTGAGTTCGACGCTTTCCGCCCGGTAGTGTTCAGCCGTCAGCCGCAGCACATGCAGCTCTATCCGCGCAACAGCGAGAACAAAGCCACCGTGGAGATAGCCGGTGTGACGCAACATAGCGGCATCGATCAGATCACGCTGAAGATGTACCGCAACCAATCGGAGCAAGTTAGTCGTCAGCTCAGCGTAAGCAAAGGTGTACCGTTCACGGCTACCTTTGAGATACAAGCCGAACCGGCAGACTACCGCTTCACATACGCAACAAACATGTCGGAAGAGATTGTTATAGCAGACAGCGTGGTAGCCGGTGACGTATATGTGATTGCCGGTCAGTCGAACGGCGCAGCGGCCGCCAGCGGCAACCCGGGCGTGACTAACCTGTACTGGCGCAACTTCGGCTGCGTACAGAAGACTGCGGCATACAACCCTGCCGACACTGTATGGGGCATGAGTAACAGTGCCGGCTGGGGCTACGGCAGGCCGTTCTACAACGGATGGTCGGGCTACGTGATGCAACGTAACCTGCTGCAGGAGCAGAACATGCCGACAGCCATATTGAATATTGCCATCGGTGGCAGTTCGCTCAACCAGAACATGCCCAACGAAGAGGATCATGAGGATCTGACCACTTTCTATGGCGAAGGATTGTACCGCCTGCGTAAAGCCGGTTTGGCTGATGCCGTGAAAGCCATCATCTGGGTACAGGGCGAGAGTGACCAGAACGGCTTGTATGAGGACTATGCGCTGCGTTTCGACAAGCTGTACCATGCCTGGAAGCAGGACTATCCGAACGTTGAACGTATCTACCTGAGCCAGATCAACGTAGGTTGCGGTACGAGTCCGTATGCATCGGAGATGCGCGAGATGCAACGCCTGTTCGGTGAGACCTACGACGACATAACCGTTATCACGAATATCGGCATCACCATCCGTTATGACAGTTGTCACTACGTAGATGACGGCTACGACAGGCTGTACACACAGTTCACACGCCTGATTGAGCGCGACTTCTACGGCAAGACTTTCGACCGTCCGCTCACCTCACCGGCAGTGCAGAGCGTGCATTGGACCGACGAGCAGAAGCGTGCTATCGCTATTGAGTTCGACCAGGAGATGGTTTGGCCCGGCATCATGTGGGGACGCGACATGAAAGATTATTTCTACGACGAGAACGAGCAACCCATACCTATGGCGAGCGGCAAGGTTGATGAGACGGACAAACATCGCGTGCTGCTTACCATAGAGCCGAGTGCTACGCGCCCGACACACTTGACCTACGGGCCGGACAACTACGTATACAGTGCCACCCGCGGTATGGACACACTGTACGTCGATCCGTGGCTGAGGAACGCTGACGGCTATGCCGCACTCACGTTCAATCGTTACCCGATAGCCGACCACACCGTTACGGCATACGAGAAAGTGAGCAACCATTTCCTGCGCATAGAGAACAACGATCTGATCGTAGAGAGTGCCACGGAGGTGGACTCGATCATCGTATATACCGTATTAGGCCGAATGGCCATACACGCGACCGGCAACCGCTGCCCGATCAGGGGGCTGCCTGCAGGCATATACAGCATACGTGTGCTCCTGCGCGGTGGCGACGGGTTCAGCGCCAAAGTAGCGATAAAAAAATGACAATCTATAAAATTACAGTATCATGAAACATTTCTTTACAGTATTGGTATGCATGGCACTCACAGCGATGAGTGCTCATGCCGAGTTGTGGTTAGAAGAGAACTTCAACTACCCTGATGGCAATCTTGAGCAGGCTGACAATAGTCAGTTGGTATTGCACCAATGGATGCCATCGCTCAAGCAGGAAGACGCCAACGGCACATCCCCGCAGGTAGCTGACCGCAACCTGACTTACCCGGGATATATATCTTCCGGCAAAGGCAAAGTAGCCGTGTTGGACGCAGAAGTGGGTGGTGATAAGTCCACACAGCGTATCAGTGTGTACTATCTGGATACGATAGGCAAGCGCGACACGATCTCGATGTATGCAGCGTTCCTGTTCAAGCCGCTATCGGCAAAGAACACCAGTGGTCGTGACTTCGCTATCTGGGAAGGCTCGGTAGGCAGTTCGCAGTGTCGCGGACGAATATTCCTTGCCAAGAACGGCAATGCCGTAAAGATTGGCGTGAGCAAGAACAGTTCGACCATCAGTGCCTGGTCGGGTGACATTACTTTAGGCTCCACCAACCTGATTGTGATGAAGTACGAGGTTGTTGAGGGCGCAAGCAACGATGTGGTAAAAGTGTTCGTCAACCCGGGACTCACATCCACAGAGGACGAGAACACCCCGTTGGTAACGACAGACAACGCTACCGATATGTTAGTGAAAGGTTTCGGCCTGCGTCAGCGCGGCAACGGTGCAGAGATTGGCGGTCTGCGTATCGGCACAACGTGGGAAGATGTAGTCAAAAGCGATGGCTCGGATATACCTGAAGATCCTGACAAACCGGAAACCGATCCGGATATCTACGCTGTAGAAGACTTCGATTACGAGGCCGAGAGCGCCATTGAGGGTCAAGGCGGCTGGGTAGTGAGCACAGCCACTAACGATCAGGGCGGACAAAGCCCGCTGGTTGGCGCAACCTCGTTGACCTATAAGGGTTACGGTGCCGGCGACAAAGGCGGTGCATTGGTTCTGGACAGCGTATCGCAGCAGATAACAGCCGATATGAAGCGTAACACCGTGATGCCGTTTGCAGCAGGCAAACTGGCGGAAGGCGATGTTGTATATACCGCTCTGATGGTAAATATGGCCCAGATGGGCGGCACAAGCGGCAAGGAGTTGATTACCTACCTCAAGCAGGGGGCCAAAGACGGAGATAACACGACCATGCGAGGACGCGTGACAGTGAAAATTGAGGAAGGGCAAAAGTCCTTCGGTATCAAGAAGAACAGTCAGACCATCGAAAACTGGTCAGCAGCCACACCGAAAGAGGAGACTGCACTGCTCGTAATCAAGTATATCAACAAGAGTACCTCCAGTGCCAATGCCGCTGACGAGTTCTACCTGTTCGTCAACCCCGACCCGAGCAAGACCGAGGAAGAAAACGCAGCAGTGATGCTTGAGGCTGCAGGCAATGATGCCGACGGCGGTGCCGACCTGCGTTACCTGTGCTTCCGACAGATGAAGGTTAATGCCACCATCGACGGCATCCGCGTGGCCAAGACCTGGGCGAAAGCACTGAATTACACAGTACCCGGAGAGGATCCGAAAGATGGTGTTGAGACGATTATTTCCGAACTGCCGGCTGCACACAAGGTTCTTATGGACGGCACATTGTATATCATCCGCGATAATGGTATCTATACCGTCAGCGGCACAAAGATTCAATAAGAGATAACTATTAACTTCTAAATTTGTATAGTATGAAAAAACATTTATTCTTAGCGGCACTGCTCATGGCCGGCATGGCTATGAATGCCAGTATCATCATCGATGAGACATTCGCCGTGGCTGACAACATCACAAATCTGGCGGATGCAACAGATTGGACAACTACCGGCACACTGACAACAGGCGACGGACGTGTTATTCTCAGCACACCTCTTGAGTACTCCAACACGGGTGGTGAGTATGTACTATCCGGCGAGGGTAAGGCGGTACAGAATATCTACACCGAAGGTTCAAACTACATTGCTTACAAACAAATCACCAAAGTGAGCTCAGGCGTTGTATATATGTCGTACTTGTACAAAGGCGACGGCAACCAGGGTCAGTCACAGTCGGAGATTATCGGTTTGGCTAACGGCACAAGCAACTCTTCTGTCAAAGCTTGGGCAGGAAAGCAAGCCGACCAGACCAAGAACCCGTTCCGCTTGGGCGTGACCCGTATCAGCACTACCGGTGGTGAAATACAATGGTGCGACGCCCCGACGATAGAAGCCAATACGGTTACTTTGGTCGTGCTCAAATATGACTTCGATACTCAGGCAGCATCGCTGTTTATCAACCCTACTATCGGATCAACCGAAGAGCCGACAGCCAACGCTATTGATTCCGACAAAGGCACAGCCAAAACCTCGCTGGCATACTTGATGTTCAAGCACAACGGCAAGAGCGTAGCCAACTTTACCGTAGGCAGCATACGCGTCAGCACGACATGGGCAGAGGCTGTAGCCAAGAAGTCCGATGCTGTTCTGCCAGCATTGGCTACTCCCGTAGCAGGCGCAGCCAGCGCTATCGGTGCTGAAGAGTTCACGGCTAACTGGAGGGCAGTAGAGAACGCTATCGGTTACAAGGTCAAGGTATATGCCGGTGAGAACGAGATTGCATTGCAGAACGTAATGGGTCAGGCAGCAGTAAGTGCAACATTCGCCAATATGCCCATTGCTACCGAACTGACCTACACCGTTACCGCTGTCGGCGACGGAGTAGCATACGACGATTCAGAGGAATCCGCTGCATCGGCAGCCTTCAGCACACTGGCTGCTCCCGCTGCTGTAGTATTCAATCCCTCGGCTGCCGAGTGGGCAGAGTTCACCTGCGATAAAGGGGCATATTCTACCGGCTCGTTCCCTTCAGCAAGAGCCAACGGCTACGACTTTGAGGGGTCGTATATTGAGGTATCGAAGGATGAGGACGGCAAGTCCTTCAGCATAACCTGCGAAGAAACCGGCGAGCGCTTTACTGCACGTGCGATGCTTGACAAGAACACGAACTCGGGAAGTCTGACGTTCCCTGCCGTAGCATCCGCAGCACGTGTTGACATGTATATCACAGCAGGTACAGCCGACAAGAAATACAAAGTTCAGCAGTACAACTACTCCACCGGCAACTGGGCAGACTTGCAAGAGATAGCAGCCCCCAAGAGCCCTGTGGCAATAGTTAGCGTAACCCCGAACGAGGGTGTAGCCAAACTACGTATTGCCAATGCTGACGGAAGTGCCAAGCAAATCTGGAAAGTGGTAACGTATGCTGCAGCACCGACCACGTTGTCAGTACCTGTTGTAGGTGAGGCAACCGAACTGACTGCTACAGGATTTACCGCCAACTGGTCAGCCGTAGCCGGCGCAACGGGCTACCGCGTGATTGTTACTTCTGCTGACACCACTATCCGTGCAAATACAGCAGCAGAAGTTACTTCGCTTGTTGTAACGAATCTGAACCCCGAAACCGAATATACAGTTAAGGTGGCAGCCATCGGCGATGACGCAGCCTACGTTGGCTCGGTACTCTCGGAGGCCAAGGTGATCGCCACTCCGGCTGATCAGGGCACCGGTATTGAGGGAATCAACGCCAAGGGCGAAGTGCGCAAGGTAGTAGTGAACGGCCTGATGCTCATTGAGCACAACGGTGAGTACTATTATCTAACCGGCACAAAAGTACAATAAAAGTACGATAAAAGTACGACAAAACCCCTATTATCCTGCACGTTTTGCGCAGATATGTTTACCCGCTCAACGATACGCCCCATGCTCCTTGTTCTGCTGCTCATGGCAGCAGGGCAAGGCGCTGCGCGTACGGTCAACGTATCGTCGGCAGCGGCAGTTAACAAGACATGGTCGGCAGGCGACACGATAGTGTTTGCGGGTGGCAGTTATACCAATCAGGCTCTGAGCCTGCAGGGCACAGGCACTGCAGCCCAACCTATCGTGTTGCGTGCGGCTGCAGCAGGTGCAGTCAGTCTGGGCGGCTCGAGCACGCTAACCATCAAAGGCACATATATCGAGGTGCAAGGTTTCCGCTTCAGCGGCACCTATACGGGAAAAAGTCACGTTGTGCAGTTTGAGTCATCGGCAACGAACTGCCGGCTCACCGATTGTACGATTGAGTCGTACAACCCCACGGATGCAACCAAGGACAACAAATGGGTGTCGATCAAAGGTAAGCAGAACCGTGTCGATCACTGCTCGTTTGCCGGCAAGGCGAATATGGGTACGCTGCTCGTTGTGTGGCTCGAGCAGAACATCGTACCCAAACATCGGATTGACCACAATTATTTCGGCTACCGCGATCCGAACACCGATAAGGAAGGCAAGGCGCTCAACGGGCAGGAGATCATCCGCATAGGTGACAGCAGCACGAGTATGCAGGAGGCTGCATGCGTGATTGAAAACAACGAATTTGAGAATTGCGACGGAGAGATTGAAACGATTTCCAACAAATCCTGCGGCAACATCTACCGCAACAACACCTTCCGCACTTGCGCCGGCTCGCTCACTCTCAGGCACGGCAACCACTGCACCGTGGAAGGAAACATTTTCTTAGGTAACGGCAAGTCGGCTACCGGCGGTGTGCGCATCATAGGCGAGGGACACACCGTGACAAACAACTATTTCCAAGACCTTAACAGCAACAACTACCGCGCGGGGATTTGTATCGTACGCGGTAAGGAGAACTCGGCATTGAGCGAGTATTTCCAAGTCAAGAATGCGGTGGTGAGCGGCAATACGTTCGTCAACTGCAAAGAGGCGTTCTGCATCAACTATCACTCGTCGGACGAGTGCACTATGCCGCCTCTCAACACACGGATAGAGAACAATATCGTCTATAACGACGCTTCAAATACAGGCAACCGCATTGTTACGCTCGCCCAGGCAGGCGGTAGCGTCACATGGAATGCCAACACCTACAATGCCGGCAAGTGGAAGGACTACAGTCCGTCCGCCACAGATTGGATTCGCGACAAGAACATGGACAAGCCCGAACCGGCAACCACCGATACCGCTACTGACAGGACGGAGATCATCTCCGTCTCCTGCGCACGGAAGTTCATTAGGAACGGACTGTTCCTGATTGAGATTGACGGCAACTATTTTACCCTTACGGGTCAACCTGTGTATTGACAAATAGATAACTTACAGATATTATTATGAGAACACGCGTACTTTTACTGTCTGCCTTACTGATGCTGAGTCTGGCGAGTTGGGCGGATATATCCGTTGTCGGTCGTGTAGTGGACGCCTCTGGCGAACCGCTGATTGGCGTCAACATCCTTGTACAAGGGACCACCACCGGCACGCTCACCAACATCGACGGTGAGTTTGCCATGGATGTACCCTCATCCTCGTCGGTTCTGGTTGTTTCGTACATCGGTTACCAGACCAAAGAACTCAGTGCCGGCAACGGCAATCTTGGAGTTATTACATTGGACGAGGTGGTGCAGGATATCGACGAGATTGTAGTGGTCGGTTACGGCGTACAGAAGAAATCTCACCTCACCGGTGCTGTCAGCAAGTATTCCGACGAGAATATAGGCAATCAAGCCGTATCCCGTCTGGATCAGGCATTGCAGGGCAAGATAGCCGGTGTAAGCATCAACAATGTATCCAGTGAGGCCGGTGCCGCCCCTCAAGTTCGCGTTCGCGGCATGGGTTCTATCAGTGCCAGCAACGAACCGCTGGTAGTTGTTGACGGCTATCCTATGTCCGACGGACTGAGTTTTATTGACATGAACGACGTCGAATCTATCGAGGTACTCAAGGATGCTGCGTCGGCAGCCATCTACGGTAGCCGCGGTGCGAACGGTGTGATACTGATCACCACCAAGAGCGGCGACATACAGAAAGCCAAATATTCGGTCAAGGTCTATACGGGTTTTAAGCAGGCGTACAAGTTACACGACCTGATGGACTCACACGACTATGTCCGTATGCTGTACAATGAGGAGGCACTGGGCGGCGCCAGTCCCACATCGTCGGAAAAGGCATGGCTGTCCATCGACAATCACACCGACTGGCAACGCGAGGCACTGCGTAATGTAGCGAACATCACCAACGCACAGTTCTCCGTATCCGGCGGTAAGAAAGAGGCCAAATACTACATATCCGGCAGTTATACGGGTGATGACGGTATTATGATTCATTCGCGTTACGACAAGGTCAACGTCCGCGCCAAGGTCAATGCCACGCTATCGAAGAACGTAGAGATCGGCATCAATATTTCGCCGTCCTACACCCGTCGCGAGTCACCGGGAACGAACTTCATCGATTTCTACCGCACCTATTCCTGGCTGCCCGTACGCCACACCGAGGTTACGGCAGCGCTGACGGGTCAGCCTGTAGGCAGTTATGCCCACGGCAGGCACTTCAACAACTTAGAATATACAGATATCGACGGCAACGTATTCACTGCATCGCCCTGGGGAACAAACAACAATAACCCGCGCTGCGTGATTGACAATGAGACTCGCTTCACCGATGATTACCGCCTAAACACCTCGGCGTATATCAACATCAATATCTGCAAGGGGCTGGTGTTCCGTTCGCAAGACGGTTTCTATGTTCAGTACCGCGACAACAACATCTACCACAACGCCAACGCCAAGAGCGACGGTGATGCCAACTACGGCCTATATACCAACCGTCTGTACACTGACCTGCTCAGCGAGAACACACTCACCTACAACGCCACGTGGGGCAAACATGAGTTCGGCGCCATGGCGGGATTCACAGCCAACAAGACATGGTCCCGCACAGCAGGTATCAAAGGCACGGCGTTCCCGACGGATTATATCAACACCATCAATGCCGCCACCGATATCGTAATTGAGGAGAACGACGGCACACGGCGCACCTATACGATGCGCGAAGCGGAGATGTTACTATCCGTTCTGGCACGTGTCAACTACAGTTATGGCGGACGATACCTGGCGTCAATCAGTTTCCGTGCTGACGGCAGTTCGAAGTTCGGACCTGAGAACCAATGGGGATACTTCCCGTCCGTATCACTGGGTTGGCGTATGTCAGAGGAGCCGTGGATGAAAGATGTGGCTTGCATCAACCAACTCAAGTTCCGCGGCAGCTGGGGCGTGACGGGTAACAACGACATAGCCAACTATGCTGCCTACGACAAACTATCTGCAGCCAACTACACATTTGGTGTAAGCAACACGCTTACTCCGGGTCTGGCTAACACGAGTAACGTACTCGGCAACCGGCGCATATCCTGGGAACAGACCAACGAGTTCGATGTCGGTTTCGACCTCAGTATGTTCAAGACGCGCTTGAACCTGTCGGTGGATTACTACTACTCCATCACACGCAGCCTGCTCTTCCAGCAGCCGGCACTCGCCATCACAGGTTACACCAATTACTGGAACAACATCGGCAAGGTTCGCAACCAGGGTGTGGAGATTGAACTCAACACGTATAACATCAAGACCAAGAAGTTCGAGTGGCAGACACAGATCAACCTGTCCACCAACTCCAACCGTCTGCTTCAGTTAGGCGACGGCTCGGAGCGACTGCTCAGTTACGGTGAGCGCAACGAGGTGTATGTGGCACAAGTAGGCGGACCGTCCATCCAATATTACGGCTACCGCACCGACGGTGTCTGGACCTCGCAGGAGGAGATTGACGCTTTCCTTGCCGGTCGTCCTGCCACGGATGTGTTCCTGGTCGGCAAGACTGTCGTCCCCGGCACGCTGAAGGTGGTGGACAAGGATAACAACGGCATTATCGATGCCTACGACCGCGATGTATTAGGCAACCCGTTCCCGACACTCAGTTGGGGTATGACCAACACGTTCACGTTCTACGGTTTCGATATATCGTTCATGCTTCAAGGTGTGGCGGGCGTTACGGTGCTCAACGGTGATGCGTATTATCAGGAAACCAAGAAGATCAACAAGGCCTATACCACCAACCGCTTTATCTCGGCTGACCATCCGGGCGACGGACGTACGCCTACGTTTGCCAACGGCAACGGTATGCAGTGGGAGTTGACTGATTACCTGTTGCAGAACGCTTCGTACGGTGCGCTCAAGGATGTGACTGTCGGCTACCGCTTCAACAAGAAACAACTCAGGCCTATCCGTCTGAATACGCTCCGTCTGTACTTCTCCGGTCAGAACCTGTTGTACGTATGGGGCAAGAGCTACAAGGGTATCAACCCCGAGTCACGTTACACATCCAATCAGTACAGCTCACCGCTGGTGGACGGTTACCAGCGTGGCGGATTCCCTATCCAGCGCACGTTCACCGTAGGATTGGAGATAGGATTCTGATAAATGGATAATCATAAATGGAAAGGACAAAGTTATGAAACGCAATATCAGTTATATCTTTTTGAGCGCAGTGCTGATGGTCTGCCTCATCGGTTGTGACCTGAAGATGCAGCCAATCTCCGAGATTGGCGACGGCAGTTTCTACAAAAGCACATCGGAGTTGAACGCTGCCGTGGTGGCTTGCTACAACGGATTGCAGAAACCTATGGAGTACGAATGGATGCTTACGGAGTTACGTTCCGACAACTCCCGTCTGCATACCTCTGCCACCACCTCGTCCGACCGAACCATGCAACTCGACTTCGACCAGTCACGCACCACGGCCACCAGTGAGCACGTATATAACTACTGGCGGGCAGTGTACCACAACATAGCGCGTTGCAATGTTGTGCTCATGCACCTGGACGCCGCTACCGATGCTGACCTGCGCACGCAGTATGAGGCGGAGGCACGGTTCATCCGCGCATACCATTACTTCAATCTCGTCCGGCTGTTCGGACCGGTGTTCATCGTCGATCGCCGGTTGGATGCTGTGTCGGCTCTCAACTATGAGCGCAGCGCAGTTGAATCGGTATATGAGTTCATCACCTCCGATCTGGATTTTGCCGTTGCCAACCTGCCTGTCACTTACCCTGCCAATCAGGGCGGACGCGTCACGCAGTGGGCGGCTAAGGGCTTGCTCGCCAAGGTTAGGATGACGCAAGGCATGTACGATCAGGACACACGCGACCTGCTGGCGGACATCATCACCAACGGCGGGTTCAGCCTGCAGCCTACGTATGCCGCTGTGTTCGATATCAACAATGAGTTGAACTCCGAGATTATCTTCACCATCCGTTACACCTCTGGCGGTCTGGGTCTGGGCTCGCCGTTCGGCAACTGGTTTGCTCCGTTGCAGAGCGGTGCCAGCGTTATCAACGGCGACGGTAGCGGCTACAATTATCCCACCGACGATCTCGTATCGATGTACTCGTCGGCAGATACGCGCCGCGATGCCACGATTGCTCTGGATTATACCAACGACCGCGGACAAGTGGTTGACCGCCGGTATGTAACCAAGTATCTCTCTCCCGTTACGCTCAAGGGCGACGGCGACAAGGATTGGCCTATCCTCCGCTATGCGGATGTTCTGCTCCTGTATGCCGAAGTATTGAACGAGACGGAAGGTCCGGCAGCAGCATTGCCATACATCAATGCTACGCGTGAGCGCGCCGGACTGACGGATCTGACCGCTGCACAGGTGGCTAACAAACATCAGATGCGCATGGCTATCGAGCGCGAACGGCGCCTCGAACTCGCCTACGAGAACCAGCGCTGGTTCGACCTGATCCGTACCAACCGCGTCATCGAAGTGATGACCGAACACTGGGCTACGGAGAACTACTACTCGACCATCACGGCGGAGACAGGACCGATCGTTCTTAACGAGAGTCTGATTCTGCTGCCTATACCGCAGAAGGAGATTGATATACAACAAGGTATCACCCAAAATATCGGATATTGATATGAAAAAACATCTGTTCATATTTGGCTTGGCCGTCCTGCTGACGGCTTGCCAGGAGGAGACATATATCCAGAACTACGAGATCAAAGCGCCTGTGCTGAAGGAGTTCAGTCCCAAGCAGGGCGAAGTAGGTACGCAGATCACTATCACGGGTGAGCACCTGCAGCGCGTGGACAGCGTGTTCATCGGCGATACGCCGGCACGTATCCGCTATCGCATCAGCGGCGAGAAACTTGTGGCAGAGGTGGTCAGCGGCAACCGGACAGGCACACTGCGTATCCGTAACATCACCGGCAGCGTGGAGTCGGCAGAGGTGTTCACTGTGCAATATGCCGTGCCGGTCATCACTAACTGCCCTGACGAAGGTACGGTGAACGCACAGGTCGTGGTGGAAGGCAGCAATCTGCATTTTATCAATCAGGTGAAAGTCAACGATCTGGATGCAACCATCATTGCCCAGCGGAAAGACGAACTGGTATTCAAAGTGCCGTTCGTGGAGTCGGAGGTATCTGCCAACCTGCGGTTCACATATTTCGATGGCACGGAGTACAAGCAGACCGACGCCCGGGCATTCACTATCCTGCTGGAGGCACCGGCTGTCACGTTCTGTCCTGCATCGCTCACCAAATATACGCCGGTCACGCTGCAGGGCGAACATCTGCGGTTGGTGGATGCTATGTATGTGGGCAGCGAGCCTGTACAGATCATCCTTCAGTCCGACGAGGAGATAACCTTCGATATGCCTACCAACTACTTCGGCGGCAATATGACCGGCGATCTGAAGGCTGTGTATTACGGCGTCAAAGAGGTGATCTTTGCCAAGGACTTCCAGGTCTATGCCGATCCCAACGAGCCCAGGTTCTACCGTTACACCGATGTCCTGCTCAGCGCTCGCGGTAACTACGGCGGTCTGGAGATGCCATTCTTCGATGCCGAGAGCGGCACGGTTATTTCCAGTTGCGAGGCGGCGGCAAACATTCCGATTATCGATTTCCTGCTGTATGACCAGGCAGGTTATGTGCAACTCTACGGACCGCATAACGCAGCCAACACCGTCAAGAACTTCAAGTGTGACGGCAAGTCCATCGACCCGCAGGACGGCTCATGGAACGCTTTCTACAACCCCGACGAAGGAATCGTCACCTGCTTCCGCGTGCTCAAGCCCGAGAACGAGGCAGAGAAAGCCATCATTGACGCCTACGAGTCAGGTACAATCATTGAGTTGAACGAAGATTTCTTTGCCGGTGTGAGCGAGCCTACCAGCAAGGCGCCGCGCGTCTATCGCTCGGCCAACGATGACGGCTATAGCAATTCGCACTTCTCGCTCGACCAGTA
This sequence comes from uncultured Bacteroidales bacterium, assembly GCA_945827635.1. Classification (GTDB taxonomy): domain Bacteria; phylum Bacteroidota; class Bacteroidia; order Bacteroidales; family Paludibacteraceae; genus Colicola. The sequence continues at coordinate 5,724 of CALZOG010000029.1, read as the reverse complement.
TCCCTACGGCTGGGTGCGTAACTTCACCACCGGCAAGAACGGTATCATCAAGGTGACCGCTATGCCTAAGGAGGCTGTCAACGGACGTATACCTGATCTGCAGTTTGATATAATCTGGAGCAAATAAGTTATGAAGCGAATCCTAACCATAGCAGCCCTGATCACGGGCATAGCAGTCAGCAGCAGTGCTACAACGTACTACGTTCAGGATGCTGACAGTTTCAACGCACAGGCTAAGCGTGTGCAGGCAGGTGACTCGATAGTGCTTGCACCGGGTATATGGACCGATGTCCAACTCGTGCTCAAGCGCGCACCGGGCACCGAGGCACAACCCGTAACCGTTACCGTTGCGGAAAAGGGCAAAACCTTCCTGCAGGGATCGTCCTCCATACGATTCTCGGGCGAGTACGTTCATGTGTCCGGACTGGTGTTCCGCAACGGTGGCGAGGGTGTGCGCCATGTCATCGAGTTCCGCACCAGCAGCACCGATTATGCCAATCACTCCGTACTCAGCGAGTGCGTCATCCAGGACTACAACCCGCAGGACAAATCCGAGCAGAGCGATTGGGTCAGCCTGTGGGGAAAGAACAATACCGTGCAATACTGCTACTTTGGCGGCAAGACTAATCAGGGTACAACCTTCATTGTCTGGCCTAACGACTCGCTCTCGCAGGAGAACCATCACCGCATCTACCGCAACTACTTCGGCTACCGCAAGCCGCTGGGTGCCAACGGTGGCGAGACGATGCGTATCGGCACGAGTCATGTATCCAAGTCCAACTCGCAGACCATCGTTGAGGGAAACTACTTCGAGCACTGCGACGGTGAGGTGGAGATCGTATCCGTCAAGAGTTGCGAGAACCGCATCATCAACAACACGTTCTACGAGTGCGAGGGCTCGGTTGTGCTGCGTCACGGTGACCGCAACGAGGTGTGCGGCAACCTGTTCCTCGGCAACGACAAGAAGCACACCGGCGGCGTACGTATAGTGAACGAGGGACAGTACGTTCACCACAACATCTTCTACAAACTGGCAGGCAAGGAGTTCCGCGCGGCGCTGAGTATCATGAACGGCATCTACGACACGCCTCTCAACGGCTACCATCAGGTCAAAGATGCACGTATCGAGAACAACACCTTCGTCAGTTGTGCCCATCCGTTCGAGTTGTGCGTGGGCAAAGGTTTCCGCGAGCGCGATGCCAAGCCCGAACGCACCGTTATACGTAAGAACATGGTGTACTGCCCTACTGCGCAGGATATCGTTCAGGCGTACGACGAGGGCTATGATATAACCTTTGCTGACAATGTACTGTTCTCCGCTGCAGGTTTCGACCCTGCATCGGTCTCCACCGATGTGCAGACGGGCTTCTGGCGCGACCTGTTCATGCCCGCTACGGCTGACAAGTCTATCGGCGCTATGACCGGCAGTGTGTTTGCCGATCCGGCATATATCCCTGCTGCCAAAGATAACTGCGGACCGTCGTGGTACACGCCCACCGAGGCACAGGCTGTGCAAGTACAGCGCGAACCCAAGACCTGGCGACCCGAGCCGGGCGAGGAAGCCCTCGCCAAGGCTATACGCAAGGCGCAGGCAGGCGACATCATCGAACTGGCGAAAGGCGACTACACCATCACCAAGAAGGCGAAGATCACCTGCGACCTTACCATCCGTGCCGCCGAAGGTGCACAACCCGTGATACAGATTGCAGGCGACCAGAGCACCGTCATCGGTTTTGAGATCGGCGGCAACGCACGTCTCACGCTTGACGGACTGACTATCCGCGGTGACAAGGATGGCGAACCGCTCGCCAAGTACTGCTTCACCGCAGCCAAAGAGACAGCATCGAACTACTGCCTCACCGTCAACCGCTGCGACATTTCCGGCTTCATAGTTACCGACGGCGGAGCGGTGTTCAAGGCGTACAAGAACACCTTTGCCGACTCGATCATCATCCGCAACTCCCGCATCCATGACTGCTACCGCGGCTTGGCGCTGGCTGAGGAGAAGGAGGAGAAAGGTCTGTACAACGCCGAGGTGGTGGTGCTGTACAACACCGTCTTCCGCGCCATCGCACAGTGGGCTATCGATTACAACCGTCTGGGCAACGACGAGTCCACTACGGGCGGCTCACTCATAGTGGATCACTGCCTCTTCGACGAGGTGAACGACCGCGACGACCAGACTATCCTCCGCCAGAAAGGTATCAAGCAGGTCAGCATCACCAACTCGCTGTTCATCAACTCGTCTGCCAAGTGGGCGGCACGTATGGTGGGCGTGGGTCAGCAGGCTGCCAACTGCGGCATCTACCTGTGCGGACCGATCGGCACACAGGCAGGCGGCAAGGCGACGGATATGATTACCAAGAAACCTGTCTTCCTCAAGAAGTCCGACTTGGCAGCACCCAAATCGCCGATGGCAGGTGCCGCTACCGACGGCAAGGATATAGGCATCATTCCATAACAGGCTACTATGCGTAGAGGTTTAGGTATCATCTGTCTGCTATATTGCAGTCTGTCGATGTTGGCATGGCAGAGCGCCCTGCTTACCGTGCAGGACAATACGCTCGTCTATCACCCCGATGCCTACGGCTTTGTGCTGCCGGATTTCAGCCATGCAGGCTATATGGGTGGCGACGGACAGATACCCGATGTACCTACCGTCAGCACTATCTCTCCCGTATCGGGTGACAACACCGCACATATTCAGGCGGCTATCGATGCTGTGGGCAAGCTGCCGCTGGTGAACGGCAAACGCGGTGCGTTGCTGCTCAGTGCCGGCACGTATGAGATTCGGGGCACGATCAACGTGCCGTACGACGGCGTGGTGCTGCGCGGCGAGTCAGGCACCGTACTGCGCGCCACAGGCGACACACCGCATCAGCGCGACGTGCTCGTCATAGGCGCAAGCAGCAGGATATGGGGCGGATCGGAGCGAAGCAACACCAGACAGTATATAACCGACAATATCGTCCATCCGGGCGCAATGACCCTTACCGTGGCTAATGCCTCGGGGTACTCGGTCGGACAGCAGATCATCATCTTCCATCCCTGCTCGGCTTCATGGCTTGCCGCTATCAATTACGGCGGCGTGCCTTATCCCGATCCATCGGCACCGTCCGATCCTGATGAACGATGGACCGTAGGGCAGTATGCCGTATCCTACCACCGCTACATCACCGCTGTCAGCGGCAACACGATCAGGCTGGATGCACCCGTGTTCTACACGCTCAACAAGAGTCTGGCTAAGTCGTACATCTATGTGCCGAACATGAGCGGCACCGTTTACGGTTCGGGTATCGAGAACCTCACTATCGAGATCATCAGTGCCGGCGGCGAGGATGAGAACCATGCCTGGAACGCCGTGCGCTTCCGCAGCATCGAGAACGCCTGGGCTACCGATTGTACGTTCAGCGGTTTCGGACAGTCGGGTATAGTTACCGAGGCATGCCGGCGCAGTTCGTTCCTGCGATGCAAGGCCGTCGATCCCATAGGCATAACCACCGGCGAGCGGAAGTATAACTTCAATACCTACCTGTACTCCCAACTCAACCTCTTTGCCGACTGCTATGCACGTGCCGGCAGACACAACTACATCTCCAACGGCACGTCTGGCACGTCCGGCAACGTATTCCTGAACTGCATCTCCGACGGCGCGCTCAATGTCAACGAGGGTCACCGCGGCTGGACGCAGGGTATGCTCTACGACAATCACCGCGACATCAACATGACGCGCCCGTTCACGCTCGGGCTGTACAACCGCGTGGCTATGGGTACGGGTCACGGTTGGGCTGCCGTGCAGTCTGTGCTGTGGAACTGCGATGTCGATGCCTCCTACGGCACCATCGGACTGCAACAACCGCCTACGGCGCAGAACTATGCTATCGGCTGCATGGCGAAGAAGATCACCGGCAACCCCGTCAGCGCATCAGACTTTACGCTCGGGTATGTCGAGGGCAGAAACAAATCCGGACTCGAGCCTCGCTCGCTCTACCTCGCCCAACTCGCAGCACGCCACGGCACGACGCCTACCGAACTGGTTCAGGCTCCCGCTGCCGAACTGCTATGCGTGGCGGGAAACGCCATCACGGCACGGACCGATATCCGGCAGCTCATGATCTACTCGCCCGACGGCAAACTGCTCTATTCCGCTGCCAACGTGCAGGCTAACCGCGTGCTGACGATCGATGCGGGTATTCGTGGCATAGTTTTTGCCCATGTTGTTTGTGATAACATATCCACTATACAGAAGATTGTATTATGAAGAAGATTTTTCTCACCGTTCTGCTTACCGCCGTCCTATTACCGCTGATGGCTACGTCCTATGTGTGGGACCGCCGGAAGATGGAATCCTACCGCACTCAGCCCAACGAACATGTGGCTGCTGCTATCAAGGGTATTATACGCGATGCCGACAAGAAACTGGCTGACCCCATACCCGACATAACCGACAAGACGCGCGTGGCGCCCAGTGGTGACAAACATGACTACTTCAGCATGGCGCGCTACTGGTGGCCTAACCCCAAGACCGACGACCACCTGCCGTATATCCGTCAGGACGGCAAGGTCAATCCCGAGACCGAGGATCTGGACCGCCGCAGGCTCGACGAGATGGAGAAGATGCTCACCGTCTATGCGCTGGCATATTTCTACTCCGGCAACGAGTCCTACGCACAGAAGGGCTGGGAGATCCTGCGCACATGGTTCGTTGATCGCAAGACCCGCATGAACCCCTCGCTGCAGTACAGTCAGGTGCGCATGGGGCATAACAACAACCAGGGCAGCAACTCCGGACTGCTGGACGGCTATTCCTTCCTCATCGTACCCGATGCTGTGGATATACTCTCGGCATCCAAAAGTGCCAAACAGAAGGATATAGCCGCCATACGCCAGTGGTTCACGGATTACCTCGAATGGATGCTCACGTCGCCGCAGGGCGTTAAGGAGGATATAGCGGATAACAACCACGGCACCGCCTACCATATACAGGTTGCCGTCTATGCACTGTTTGTCGGCAACGACTCCGTGGCGCAGCCGTATCTCAACAGTTTCGTTGAGCGGCGTATCGTGCCGCAGGTTGAACTCGACGGACGGCAGCCCAAGGAACTTGTTCGTACGCGAGGCTACGGCTACAGCTGCTACAACCTCAAGCACTACCTCGACATGATGGACATCTGCCGCCTGCAGGGTATTGACCTGCTCGCGCACCCCGATATGCAGAACCGTATAGCCAAGGCTATCGATTTTCTTACGCCTTATCTGGGCAGACCTGTATCCGCCTGGCCGTTCCAGCAGATTGCGCAGTGGGAGAAAGAGCAGCAGAACCTCTGCTGGCTGCTCTACCGCGCCAATGCCTATTTCCCCGACAAGGGATATATGCAACTCTTCGACACCTACAACACCGCCAAACCCTCCACGCGTTACTATCTGGTGTATTGACGCGTTTTCGATTATACCATAACTAACGCACAACGCCGTGCACAAAGAGCAGCCACGCATCATTGCATGGCTGCTCTTTTTTGCGTCTACAGCCGTTTTGAGGCATCGTAGGATTCGATGGTTTTGCTCTGTATGATCACGGTCGTGTCACCGCGTTTGACGCTGCTGGAGGTCGTGGTGATGGTGCGGGTGACGTTGCAGGCGGTCAGCATCACCGAGAGACCTATCGCCAGGGCGGTGAGCAATGTCAGGAGGATTTGTTTTACGTACTTTTTCATTGTGCTGAAA
>CALZOG010000028.1 GCA_945827635.1 uncultured Bacteroidales bacterium | reverse complement strand
ACTGCTCATATTATATCCATCCGGTATTCAATCTGCGGTTCCCGTTCTTTGAATGCATGAAGGAGGTGCTGTTCAAGCACCACTTTGAGTGGAAATATATCTGGGTTGCCCTCAAGGATATACCTCATTGCCTCGGTTTTGCTTGGGCTGTGTTGGCACAGCGCAAGATGTATGTGATGAACAACGAGTGGTATCTGTATATCGATGCTGAGAACCCTGCCAAAGATTGCTACATCACGCTGTCAGAACATAAAGATGCGTTTGGCCTACCGGGACTAGATGTTTATTACCATATAGGTGATGAGGCGCAGGATGTATATGACGATGCAAAACATGCAGCACAGAAAGTCCTCGATGATGCCGGTGTTACATATGAAGTGCTGGCGGATAAGATTGATGTGCAGACGTGCGAGGATATCTATCATCCGTACGGGATGTTTGATTTCCGGGATATGAATGATTATTTCAGCCGTTGGACCAACATGCTGGTGGTTACTACCGGTTGTTTGCCGCGTAGCGGTGGCATCAATCCTACTGCATCGTTGTTGCCTGTGGTGGATGAGTTTATTGATAGTCATGCGTTTGCGGGTACTGATAAATAGTTATACTTGTTGCCCTGATATGGGTTCCGAACCCGGTATGGGTTGGCACTGGATCACATCGCTGGCACACTACTGTGAATGTTATGTTGTGTCAGAGGGCGAATTCCGCCCTCAGGTAGAGCAATGGATGACGCAGCCGGCGAATGCCGCCACCGCTGAACATATGCATTTCTATTGGTTGCCAATAGGCGGCGATGATGCGCAAAAATGCTCCCGTATTCGTCAGATGTGCTGGAATCAAGGCGATTGGCGATTCTATTATTATTACCGCAAGTGGCAAAAGCGTGTAGCGGATGGAGTGCGTGAAATTATTGATGTTCAGAATAAACAAGGTGAACCGATTCATATACTTCATCAGTTGAATATGATTGGCTTTCGTGAGCCGGGGTACTTATGGAAGGTGTCTGCGGAAACGAATATACCGTTTGTGTGGGGGCCGATAGATGCCAAACCGGGTTTCCCGATGGCATATGCGGAGAGTGCTCCTATCAAGGTTAAGGCTTTTCTTTGGCTAAAAAATATCATTACCCATCTACAGTTACGCTATATGTCTCGGGTACATAAAGCTGCCAGTCAGGCCTCATTGCTATTGAGTGCTACTGGCGACTCCCAGCAAAGCATGTTACGTTACTGGAATAAGCAAAGTGTACTGTTGAATGAGACAGGTTGCACCGTTGCTGAAGCGCAGCAAGATAATCAAATCCAAAGCGGAAGTTTTGCCAAGGATTCGTTTGATATACTTTGGTGTGGTAAGATGGATTTTCGCAAGCAGTTGGATATGGCTATCCGTGCTGTGGCGGAAAGTCAAATCCCGAATGCTGTATTGCATGTGGTAGGAGATGGAGACAATGCGCAATACAAACAATTGGCTGAGCAACTGAAGGTGCAGGCCATTTGGTATGGAAGGCAACCACATGATGAAGTGCAAAAAATAATGCAAAATTCAGATGTCCTATTGTTTACTTCGGTGGCAGAAGGAACGCCTCACGTGGTTATGGAGGCGTTGGCAAACGGCTTGCCTATAATCTGTCATAGGACATGTGGACAAGGAGATGTCGTGACGGGAGATGTTGGCATTGCCGTTCCGCTATCAACGGCGAAACAATCGGTGACTAATTTTGCTGAAGCATTGACATTTCTATGGGAACATACAGCAATCTGCAATCGTATGAGACAGAATTGTTTGACGCGCGCTTCTGAACTATCTTGGGGAAATAAGGCAAATCAGATTGTACGTCTGTACCGGACATTGGTATAAGTAGAGAGGCTGCAATCCTCAATAGTAGAATTTGGTTGCATAATTCTATTCCTTCGATTGGAGACGGCTTGGCATCGTATGCCGTGCAATGTGGGATGGATTCCGTAAAGATTTAAGCAGATTGGATAATTACAGATGACGGATTGGCAGTCATATTGGGACAAGAAACGGGAAACAGGAGAGGCGCGACCCGTGCAGACCGCCTCGCATCGGGCGCGTAAGTCTTGGAACGACTATAGCGGCTGTGGCATTTATCATATTACCATTGTCACCCATAATCGCCAGCGCGTGTTCGGTGAACTGAATCGTGACCCGAGCCATCCTCAGGTTGTATTAACCAAGCTTGGCCAATATGTCAGTGACCAGTGGCTGGCGATACCTGAGATACAAGCCGCAAAAGGGCGCAAGGTTAGTGTGCTTGGTCATCAGGTCATGCCCGACCATTTTCACGGCGTTTTGCGAGTGGAAGAGCCGATGGATGTTAATTTAGGCGTATTGATCCGTGGCTTCAAAGGCGCATGCACAAAACAATACCGCCATATGTATCAGCCAAATTTGGCTGATGTACTGGAACATCCTGACACCCAAGCCCGTCTTGAGCACATGTCCCATCGCCAGCGTGAAGAGTATTATGCCTCAATCGGTGCGGAGCCGCTGTTTGATGACAATTACGATGACACCATCTGCTATCGCAAAGGGCAACTGGAGAACATCATCCGATACGTACAGGATAACCCGCGACGTGCTATCTTGCGGGCAATGCAGCCGGATTTCTTCAAGCGTATTCAGCACATAACAATCGATGGCGTTGATTTTGCTGCGTATGGCAACTTGTTCCTGCTTCGCCGCCCATGGAAGGAGCAAGTGTTCTGCCACCGTTGGCGTATGGATGGTGACCGGCGTGACTACAGCACGCCCTACGAAACAACGGACGAGTACAACAGCCAACGTGCCGCGTGGCTGGATGCTGCTATTGATGGCGCAGTGCTGGTTACGCCGGGGGTATCCAAGGGGGAGCAACAACTGGTGAAGGATTGTCTGGAGCAGGAGTTGCCGCTTATACACTTGCAAGCCGACCCTATAGGTCCGAACTGGCATCCCGAATACAGGCGGTACGAGTTGTGCGCTGCCGGCAAGCTTCTCATCCTATCGCCTTGGCAGTTGGATGAGCGTGGTGCTGTCAATGGTGTGCCGGCAGATACGGCTTATAGCCGCTTTCATAACCTGAACGAGCTGGCGGAACTGTTATGCCGTGAGCCTGCTCCTATGATGAACATTAAACGATAATCAATCAGCCAAGCTTGGCTGATAAATATATATGCTATCCTTATATACTCTCACCATACTCCCTGATAAGCAAGCCCTATCTGACCTCCCCCAAGGCAAGCTGCTGATCAACACCCTCAACGCCCATTCGTACAATGTGGCGCAGGAGGATGCATTGTTTGCCGAGGCGCTTTCCAAAGGCGATGTGTTGACCGCCGACGGCGCGAGTATCGTGCATGCGTGCCGTTACCTCCACACTCCTTCTCAACCCACGGAACGCGTGGCAGGGTGGGATGTTTTCATCCATGAGATGACCGCCCTCGAGAAGCAGGCTGAGGCAAGCAACACTCATCCCGTTGCGTTCTTCATGGGCTCGTCGCCAGGAGTGTTGCAGCGTATTAAAGAACGTGCTGCTCTGGATTTTCCATTTTTGAAGATCGTCACGTATTCGCCGCCATACAAACCCGAGTTCACTCCCGAAGAGGATATAGCTATTCTCCGTGCTATCAATGCTGCCAAACCCGACTTGCTCTGGATAGGTATGACTGCGCCCAAACAGGAGAAGTGGACATATTCTCATTGGCAAGATCTGAATATACATTGCCACGTAGGCACCATTGGTGCGGTGTTCGACTTCTACGCCGGTACCGCCAAACGTGCACCGCTATGGTGGCAACGGCATTCGCTGGAGTGGCTGTACCGATTGATCAAGGAACCGCGCCGCATGTGGCGACGGTACATCATCGGCAATGCCTTGTTTGTGCGGTATATATTGCGTGAGAAATCCGCATTCAGAAGTCAGAATCCAGATGTCAGATAGGGCATTCGAATATCTAATTCAGTTGCTGCGACCGGCGTTAGGCGAGCGCATCGGTACCATGCCCACTCTGACTGCCGACGAATGGCGTGAGGTGTACCGCTTGTCGGTCAAACATGCCGTGGTAGCACTCGCGTGGGATGGGGTAGAGCACATGCAAGCGGTTGAGCCAACGGTACTTGATAACATGCCGCCCGCCCTGATGGGCAAGTGGTTCGCCGATGTGCAGACTATCGTAACTGCCAACCGCCATATGGCTCAGCTGGCGGCTAATGTGCAGAACATGTTGTCTGCAGGCGGTTTTGTCTCTTGCCTGCTCAAGGGTGCTTCGCTGGCGCAGTACTATCCCAATCCCGAACACCGCCAGTCGGCTGATATCGACCTCTGGGTATTGCCGCAGAACGGGCAAAGCATCCATGCACATCGTCGGTCGTTGCTCGCACACCTGCGCATGCAGCCGGATGTGGTAATCGGCGAGATCGTTTATCATCACATCGAGACAACCATTGGCGGCAAGGAGGTCGAACTGCACGTTACTCCCACATGGCTGTGCAATCCGATATATAACAATCGGTTACAACGGCTCTTTGCCCACTCCCGCGAGTTAACACCCGAACTGCAGGAACTATACACGCTGCTGCATGCTTTCCGGCATATCTGGCACGACGGCTTGGCGTTGCGGCATCTGGCGGACTACTATCTTGTTTGTCAGCACAATCGCCAAGCTGGCATTGCTGCTCCCGGCCGGTTATATGCCCGATTAGGTCTCGCAACTTTTGCCCGTGCGTTGGAAGAACTGACTAATCTGCTCTTCGCCGGCAATTCTGCGATAGCGGATACCAATGACCTTTTGCCCCGTGCGCAGCATATCTTGCTGACCTTACAAGAACGCTGGATATCATCTGCCGTTCAGCGCGATTATCCGCGCGAATACTTGTTCAACCTGCCATGGCGCTCAGCGCATTACCTCTGGCGCAAACGGAATAATTATCTATAGCAATCATGCTTAATATAGCCATCATAGGTGCCGGTGTATCCGGCTTGACTGCCGCACGTATCCTTAAAGACAGGTACAACGTTACGGTGTATGAACGCGCCGCCAAACCCGGCGGATTGATCCGCTGTGAGCGCATCGGTGGAAGCCTGTTCCACACCTGTGGCGGGCATGTGTTCAACACCAAGCGTCAGGATGTAGCCGAATGGTTCTGGGGTCACTTCAATCAGCAGACGGATTTCGTCAAGGCTGACCGCAATTCGGTTGTCTGCATGGAGCAGGCATTAGTCCCGTACCCGATTGAGAATCACGTGTATATGCTCGCCCCGGATACGCAGCAACGCTTCATAGCCGACTGTCTGGATATAGTGCGAAACACTCGCCCCGATCCGGACAATTTCGAGGCTTTTCTGCGCGGGCGATTCGGTGATACGCTCTATAACCTGTACTTCAAGCCCTACAACGAGAAAGTCTGGCGGTGCGATTTGAGGCAGGTGCCTCTTGCCTGGTTGGAGGGCAAACTGCCTATGCCTACTGTGCAAGAGATGCTGTACAATAACATCAATCGTGTTGAGGAAAAGCAGTTTGTACACTCATCTTTTTATTACGAGAAACAAGGCGGCTCGCAGTTCATCGCTGACACGCTGGCTCACGGGCTGGATATACGCTATAACGCCGACATATCTTCGCTCACCTATGTCGGTGGCAAGTGGCGCGTTGCCGGTGAAGAGTACGACAAACTTATCTATTGCGGCAACCTCAAGGAGATGCTTCCATGCATCAGCGGAGTGAATATAGATGCTTATCGTTCTGACGTAGAGGCGTTGGCCAGCCACGGCACGACGGCTGTGTTCTGCGAGATTGACGCCAATCCGTATTCGTGGATATATCTGCCGTCCGACAAGTATGCCTGCCACCGGATCATCTGCACCGGCAACTTTTCGTCCTCCAACAACGCGACCACACTCCCCACCGGCAGAATAACGGCTACCGTTGAGTTTACCGATGCAATTTCGTACGCTGACATACTCGCCAATATAGCGCAAATGCCTTACCATCCCGTGTACCTCTCGCACAAGTTCAACCCTTATACGTATCCCATTCAGACGCATTCCACCCGCCGGATGATTCGGCAGTTGAAGAGCGAACTGTCCTATAGTAACTTCTACTTCACCGGACGGTTTGCCGATTGGGAGTATTATAACATGGACGCTGCCATGGCTGCGGCTATGGGGCTGTGCACGGAGTTTAACCTATAATAACCGAATCATTGTCTGCTGAATCATCGTCATATTCGTACCTCCGCCATGCAGCAGGTGCTTATCGCTTGCAGATGGGCGTGAATATCGCTTTGGGTGTCACCGATGTGCTTATCGGGCTGTTGGAGGTGTGGCTCACCAAGCAACTTATCGACTCCGCTACCTCCGGCCGTTCATGGGCGTTGGCGGATGGCGGATGGCTGTCGTTGCCTGCGTTGGCTGCAATGCTCGTGGCGTGCATGCTCACATCGGTTGCGCTGGCGTATGCCGTGCGTTGGCTACGGGCTACACTCAGCATCCGCTCGCTCAATCGGCTGCAGGCGGGCGAATATTCCCGACTGCTTAAGGCACCTTGGCTCTACTTGCGCAAGCAACATTCAGGCGCACTCACCAATACCCTGATCGACGATATCGATACGATCTCCGCCTTCCTGTCCGAGCAACTGCCGGCACTCATCACCGCTGTGCTGCAGTTCATCGGGGCGTTCGCGTTCCTCTGTGTGATGGATTGGCGGTTAGCGTTGGTGATTGTAGTTGTCACCCCGGCAATCATCGTTGCAGCGCAATTGTATATCCGCCGTATGCGCCGCCACCGCCATCAGGTGCGCGAAGATCAGGCGGCTATACAAGCCTTCGTGCAAGAGTCGCTGCAACACGCCTTGGTTATCAAGGCACTCAATCGTACAGCGTATGCATCCGCACTGCTCGATGAACAGCATAATCGCTATCAGCAGAGTTTCTTGCGCCTGACGCGATACTCCGCTATGGCAATGGTGCTGGTGCGCTCGGCGTTTGTGGCGGGGTATCTGATCGCGTTCTTTTGGGGCGCATACAGCCTCTCGGTGCAAGCAATCACGTTCGGCGCCATGGTGGCCTTTGTGCAACTTGTCGGTCGCATTCAGCAGCCCATGCGAACGCTCATCGGATATGTCGGCACGTTTGTCAACGTCTCTACCGCCGCCGAACGCCTACAATCCTTTCAATCATTTCCTGCCTATCGACAATCCGATGCCCAGCAAGTATCTACTCCTCTCCCTACGAGTGAGAGGCGGGATGAGGGGCTTTTAATCGTCAAAGACCTCTCCTTTACCTATCCTGATTCCGATGACCCTGTTCTCTCGCACCTGAATGCCACTATCCCAGCCGGTTCGCTCACAGCAGTGGTTGGCAAGACCGGGATTGGCAAGACCACGTTCGTACAACTCTTGCTCGGGCTCTTGCCGTGCGAACAAGGCTGCATCACCATGCCCGAAGGAGGTTTTGCTTACGTCCCCCAGGGCAACACCTTGCTCTCAGGCACGATCCGCTACAACCTCTTGCTGGGCAATCCTACAACTTCGGATAGCGCCATGCAACAGGCTTTGCGTCTGGCGGATGCCGACTTTGTGCTCAATGACGAACGAGGTCTCGATTATCCGTGTGGCGAACGCGGATCCGGACTAAGCGAGGGGCAGGCACAGCGTGTGGCTATTGCACGCGCATTGCTTGTTGATGCACCGGTACTGCTGCTCGACGAGGCGTTCTCCGCACTGGATACACCTACGGCGCAAACGATTCTAACGAATATCCGCACCGCCCGGCCAAAGCAAACCATCATCTGCATCACGCATCGCGACAGCCTGCTGCCACAAGCTGACCAAGTGATACAACTGACATGATAATATCGCCCGTCAACCAACCTTGGTTGACCATATTCCATATATCTTATGCAAAACCCTGATATTCGCCTTTTCCTCTGCGATGTGGACGGCACGCTCACTGACGGAGGCATGTATTATTCCGAGAACGGCGACGAACTCAAGAAGTTCAACACGCGCGACGGCATGGCGCTCAAGATGCTCCACGAAAATGGCATCCCCACAGGCATCATTACTTCCGAAGATACGCAGATCGTTGCCCGCCGTGCTGCCAAACTATCGGTGGACTACCTGCGCCAAGGCAAGCGCGATGGTGGCAAACGGGCTGTGGCGCAGCAGATCTGTGACGAACTGGGCATCACCATGCAGCAGGTCGCATACATCGGTGATGACCTCAACTGCTACGACATATTGACCGCTGTAGGCTATCCGGCATGCCCTGCGGATGCTTGTGCCAAAGTTAAAAACATTCCCGACATTAGGCTCATGTCACGCAAGGGCGGCGATGCCGTGGTGCGCGAGTTTGCCGAGCAACTTTTCCCCGAACTGTTTGAATAATTTGTTTTTATTATGAAAATCATTGGCGTTATTCCTGCCCGCTATCAGTCCAGCCGTTTTCCCGGCAAGCCTTTGGCACTTATCCTTGACAAACCCATGATCTGGTGGGTGTACCAGCAGTGCATGAAGGTGGATGAGTTGGACGAGGTGTACGTCGCTACCGACGACCAACGTATCTTTGATACCTGCGAACAACTCGGCATGCGTGTTGTCATGACCTCTGACCAATGCCACACCGGCACCGATCGCGTGGGCGAAGTAGCCGCAAAGGTTGATGGCGACCTGTTTGTTAACATCCAAGGTGATGAGCCGCTCATCGAACCGCAGATGATTCGTGACATAATCGGTATATTCAACGACGAATCAGTATATTACGGTTCGCTGCGCAAGCAGATTGCCGACGAAGCCGAGATTCAGGCACCGAGTACAGTCAAGGTGGTTGTCGATAAGAACGAAGATGCTTTGTACTTCTCCCGCAGTGTTATTCCCTCAAACGTCAAGGATGGCAAATTAGCTCGTGTGTACCGCCATGTAGGGATTTATGCCTACAAACGCGATTTCCTGCAGACTTTCCTCCAATTGCCTCCTTCTGAACTGGAGGCAGGCGAAGGACTGGAGCAACTGCGCGCCTTGGAGAACGGCTACAAGCTTCGTGTGCACGAGACGCAGTTTGACACCATAGGTGTTGACTTTCCCGAACACATTGCTATGGTTGAAAATCTTATCCGCGCACGCCAAGGTTCATAATTGCCGGTATTTTTTTGCCCTCGATTCGCAATATCCTATTTGACATAACTCTCGTAAAAACGTTCCGTTCGATCGAGGGTTTATCGAGGGAATATCGATGGAAAGTCGAACGAATATGTGTAGTTCGCTGCATAACTGTGATTCTTCCTTCTTTGCGGGCTTTTGTAGCCTCCATGTCGCAAAAAGTAGATTGTTTCATGCTTTGCAGCATAAAAGTCTGCTAACTATTGCAATTATCAGAATTATTTGCTAACTTTGTGCCTTGATATGTGCGAAAGTTAATTATAAATAATTAAGGCGTACAACTAAAAACAGAAATATTAACATTGGCAGAGCGCGTCCCTGTGACACCTGCCCACAATTACACATAAAAACAATGAAAACGAAAAGTTTGTTTTTTGCCCTTGCGCTACTGATTACAGTTTCTTCCCCTATGTGGGCAGGCACCACTGTTATCGATGAGTTTGTTCCCAGCGATTTGAACTCAGAGATTGGGCTTATTGACGGTGATTACAAATTGTTCTCTGAAGCAACAGAAAACGTTATATCCTCATCTAATTATATGGGGATTTCATCAGATGCAGAATATGTTGGTCAAATCGGATATAACGCAAGTAATGATGTGATTTTTCTTAACAACAAACACATCTTGGCAACTCGTGTCCCCGGAGGTAGAGCTAAGACAGTGACTATCACATGGGCAGGATCAGCAGCTGGTAATACTACTAAATCGCAAATTCAAGTTTATGCTGGAACAACTGCTTTTGTGGGAAATGAGAACAAAACCGGAGTCACTGATAAGGGTGCTAAGCTTGTCACTACGTTAAAGTGGGAAGCTGCGGGTGACGAGGTGATTAATCTCCCCTCAGGTACTACCCATGTCGCTATTGTGGGCGCTTCGTCTGCTTCCTATTTGGAGTATATTTCTGTTGATTGGGAAGAGATTACGTATTATTCGGTGTCGGTCAATCCCGGATTGGCTCATGGCTCGATTGCTTTGAGTAAAACCTTAGCAGAAGAGGGAGAGAGCGTTTCGATGACGATTACACCTGATATGGGGTATGAGTTACGTAGATATTCGTATAATTCAACAGTAGTGAATTTGCCAGAGGCAGAATACACTATTGAGCCAAAAACTGTTTATTTTGCGATGCCTAACGCTAATGTGGTTGTGTCTGCTACTTTTGCTCTTGTGCCAGAGCGCGATCTCTCTGATTTTTATTTCTACGCTTCTTCGTCTGATATGGCTGCTGATAATTATACCGATGAAATAACTATTACATCTGGTGAGAATTATACAGTATATTTCGAAACAGATCCTCCTTATAATGGCAATACTTTGGATTTTAGTATAGCAAATGCCGACAATGCGGTTATTGTGTCACATACATACAATCCGATGTCGGGCGAAGGATCAGTTGTGCTCAAGGGCTATGCTGTTGGGGAAACAACATTGACGATTCGTGCTGCTCAAACAGCTTTATTTGATAAGGCAGTAGGAGAAGTAACTATTGTAGTTGAGCCGAAGCAAGTTGTACTCGTTACAGAGTATGAAGGTCGCGCTTTTGCCGCTACTACTACACTGAGCGGATCTAATCTCGCAGCGCAAGAGGTCGTGATTGCTAACGGTAATGTATATTATGATCCGGCTGGTACTTACAATTTGGCTGCTATGACTTGGAATATGGAAACCAGAATTGTTGATGAGGAGGAACTTCTTGCTTTGACTAATGCTTCCGGCGAATACCTACGTACAATGACAAGTTCTGCTTACCAGTACCAAGCTACTTTTTACGCTTGGGTACTCGAAGGCGGCAGATTAAGCAGCGCAAATACCAAAGCTATCAAGTATTCCAATTCAGCAGGCGTGTTCAAAGCAGTCTCGTTCTATGAAAATGGTGCTGATTTTTCAGCAAGTGTATATCCTGTAAGTGTTAGCACACTCTCGACCGTTACCACCTATTCTCGCTCGCAAAAGGCTGACAAGTATGCAACGATTTGTTTCCCATTTGCTGCAAGCACTACATTGTTAAGCGGTGTTGAAGAGATTTACAACATCACTGGTAAGATCATAAGTGGAGGTGATGTAAAGGGCATAGAAATGGAACTTGTAGCAGATGAGGTCCTTGAGGAGGGTAAGCCGTATGTCATCTTAACAAATAGTACTACTCTCAGTGTAAAATATGGCGCAAAAACGACCATGGCTACCACCGGCAATGCTACCGGCCTGGTGGGTAACATGGCTGCAAGTCCTGTTGATGTTCCTGTTGACTGCTATGGATTTAGCAACAATTTGCTTCGTAAGGTAGTGTATGAAGGAACAGCTTCAATTAGCCAGTACAAAGCATATGTTGACTTGACCTATGTCGATGCTGTAGGTGGTGCATCTCCTGCTCCGGGACGTAGAGTAATCTATACAGAAAATACGGCAACTTCAGTCGAGGACCAGCTGGAGAATGCTACGCTCATCAATTGGGATGAGCCAGTTTATAATGCTATCGGACAACGAGTAGGTAAAGGCACAACAGGTGTCCTGATTCAGAATGGTCAGAAGTTCCTTATCCAATAATAATCAGAATAATAGAAAGGCTAAATAATATGAAAAAGTTTATTGCACCTGAAGTCAGAGTAGTGCGTTACGACACAAGTATCTTGTGCGCAAGTGTTGGTATGGGTGAGGATATCGGCGAAGGCGAGAATGTCGAGTTCGATGCTCCTGGTCGCCGCCGTGGTATATTCGACGATAGCGAAACTACTACTTCCACACGCCTGTAATCAGCGCAACTGCGACGCATGCGACTGCTTTACTCGTTCCGCTTTCAGCAGATTGGCGACACATGGCTCGCTTCTGCTGTCGGACAAAATGCCCACCTCTTCAATGGAGTTCTCCAACTGAATGAGGTGGGGCATTTTATAGTCTCACAACTTGATCAGATAACACAATCTGCCTCGGCTGAACAATGTTCAGAGCCACAGATTATTGATCGCTTGACTACAGCCCTGACGCACGAATACGAAGTGGATGAACCTACTGCGCGGCAAGCGGTGCAACAAGTGTTGAATTACTTACAAGCAGAAGGCGTGTTACAATGACACGCCTTCTGTTTTCTTATGATCATACCAACCATTGCTGATTTACGCTTTAGTTTCTGAATTTCAGTTCGCCATCGCGAAGTTCAACTATCACAGGTCTGTTCCGATCCACTTTGCCGGCAATGATAGCCTTACTCAGTTCGTTCAGCACAAGCCGTTGCAAGGCGCGCTTAACCGGACGGGCACCGAACTGCGGGTCGTAACCCTCCTTGGCAATATAGTCAATCGCATCATCCGTCACGCGTAAGTCAATGCCACTTTCCATCAGCATTTTGTGTACGCTGCCAATCTGCAAACCAACTATATCGCGGATCTGCTTCTCGTTGAGCGGGCGGAACATGATCGTTTCGTCAATTCGGTTCAGGAACTCCGGCCGGATTGTCTGTCGTAGCAGTTCAAGCACTTGCTGGCGAGTCGTCTCGTTGTCAACACCTTTTTCCGCATTCTCACGTATCAGTTGCGAACCCAGGTTCGACGTTAAGATGATCAGCGTGTTCTTGAAGTTCACCACGCGACCTTTGTTATCCGTCAGTCGGCCGTCGTCCAGCACTTGCAGCAATACGTTGAATACATCGGGGTGGGCTTTCTCTATCTCATCAAACAACACTACGCTATACGGCTTACGGCGGATAGCTTCCGTCAGTTGACCGCCTTCGTCATATCCGACGTATCCCGGAGGTGCACCAATCAGTCGTGTCGCACTGAACTTCTCCTGATACTCCGACATGTCGATACGAGTCATCATATTCTCGTCGTCGAACAGATAGTCAGCCAATGCTTTTGCCAGTTCGGTCTTACCAACGCCCGTAGTGCCCAGGAAGATGAATGAGCCTATTGGGCGTTTGGGATCTTGCAGACCTGCACGGCTACGACGTATGGCATCACTCACCGCTTCAATGGCTTCATCCTGCCCAACAACGCGCTTGTGCAACTCTTCCTCCAGATGTAGCAGTTTCTCGCGTTCGGATTGCATCATCTTTGTTACTGGGATACCCGTCCAACGGGCTACAACTTCTGCTATATCGTCTTCATCCACTTCCTCCTTGATCAGACTGTCACCTTTATCCATCCCGTGCAGTGCCTCTTGAGCAGCTTTGATGTTTGCTTCGGCTTGCTTGATCTTGCCGTAGCGGATCTCTGCCACCTTGCCATAGTTGCCTTCGCGTTCAGCCACTTCAGCCTCGTGTTTCATCTGTTCGATAGAGGCTTTCTCGTTCTGAATAGTGGCTATATAGCCTTTCTCTTTCCCCCAACGCTCGTTCAGTTCGGCTGATTTGGCCTTCAGCGTTTTGAGTTGTGATTCGATGGTAGCCAGTTTATCTTCTGTACCTTGATCGGCTCCGGAGCCTCTCCGGTCACGTTTGATTGCTTCGCGCTCGATCTCCAGTTGCTTGATCTGACGATCCAGTGCGTCCAACTCTTCCGGTTTGCTGTCCACCTCCAGTCGCAGCTTGGCTGCGGCTTCATCTACCAGGTCAATTGCTTTATCCGGCAAGAACCGGTCGGTGATATACCGTGCACTCAGCGTAACAGCTGCAATCAGCGCGTCATCTTTGATACGCACCTTGTGATGAGTCTCGTAGCGCTCCTTCAGTCCACGCAGGATACTGATGGTGGCACTCTCGTCCGGCTCGTCAATCATCACAATCTGGAATCGGCGCTCCAGAGCTTTGTCGGTTTCAAAATATTTCTGGTACTCATCCAGCGTAGTGGCGCCTATGGCGCGCAGGTCACCTCTCGCCAATGCTGGCTTCAGGATGTTGGCGGCATCCATTGCACCCGATGTCTTGCCTGCACCTACCAGCGTGTGTATCTCGTCGATAAACAGGATAATCTCGCCGGAGGCTGCTGTCACCTCGTTGATCACGCCTTTCAGGCGCTCCTCAAATTCACCTTGATACTTTGCGCCGGCAATCAGTGCACCCATGTCCAGTGAATAGATCTTCTTGCGCTTCAGGTTCTCCGGCACATCGCCTCGTACGATACGATGCGCCAGCCCCTCGGCAATAGCGGTTTTACCTACACCCGGTTCGCCTATCAGAATAGGGTTATTCTTTGTTCGCCGGCTCAATATCTGCAGTACCCGTCTGATCTCGTCGTCACGACCGATTACGGGATCGAGTTTGCCTTGTGAAGCACGCTCGCACAAGTCGATGGCATACTTCTTCAGGTTCTCGTTGTTGGAATTGTTGTTTGAATAGTTGTTCATAGTATGGTAGTTTTTATTAGTTTATCAAATTGCTTTCACATACTATAATCCAAAACACGTACCAAACCGATTCAGACTGACAAAATGGCAGTCGTGCTGCTAACACGACTGCCCGAAAGAAGTATTTCAACTTGCAGAATTCTCAGCGAAATCTTATACAAACCATCGACAAAATTTTGACAAAACCTCGATAAAACCCCGATTATCCTGCACGTCTTTTGCTAAGATATGCTTATTAACTCCTTGCGATAGATAACCAGCAGTGCCAGCACAAGAGCAACCAGTGTGACAGCGATGGCAGTCACCAGATGCTTGGGGCCGGCTTTCTGTGTGGGTACAGTTACGTTCTGGAGTGTGGTGAACATTTTGTAGTTGTGTGCGAGTGCGTTTTGCATGATAGCCTGTCGCTCGAACGAGATGCACGCGTCATGGAGCATAGTCGCGCGCGCGTTATCGCCTGCGCGCGCGGCTTCCTCATATTGCGCGCGCATTAGTTCTATCTGAGTTTGCAGCAACTGATACGTTTGTTTGACTTTATCCGTGTAATAGTCGGTGGTAAATCGGTTCAATTCATCCGAAGTTGCTTGTGCGACCAATGCTGCCACCATTGGATCCTGCTCCTTGACGGTGATCGTGACAAGTTTGGTTTTGTGGTTGATTGAACATGAGATACTCTTTTTTGCTCTTGAGATAGCAATTGCAGCATGTTGCTTCGGCTGGAACGGATCCAGCTCCGGCAGTTCGTCTTCCGCTTGCGCAATGTTGCTACCTTGGATCCATTGTTTGCATGAGGCAGCCCATGTGTTGCGGTGATGCTTGATCAGATACTCGTAGTAAGTTCCTTCAAAACTATTATCCTTGGTTTTAACCTTGGCGGCAAGCACCTTGCACAGAAATGCTGTAGAGGCTACGAGTTCGTCGTAGTCGTCGGGTGCAATGGAGTACCTCAATGGCGCGAGTCCCAAATCATAGTTTGCGGGATGATTAAGCGTGATTGAGCGTGACTCGGAAATAGCACTTATCTCTTCCGTCGAAAGCGAGGTGTAGCAGACGTAATATGCGGGTACACTATACGTAAGCACGAACGTGCATACAAAAACAAGCGGAATAAACCAGTACAGAAATACACGGTTGGCTTTTAGTGGGGCGAATAGGGTGCACCAGCTGAGTTCTTGATTGTCTTGCATAATATTTGTATTCAATAGGTTGTTGTTTGATTATTTATCCAATTGTTCGTATATCGAGTTGCGGCTTTGGAACTCGGGTACGATTTGTTTCATCATTTTTACAGACGGGAACGTTAGTCCCTTTTGCGCC
This sequence comes from uncultured Bacteroidales bacterium, assembly GCA_945827635.1. GTDB lineage: Bacteria > Bacteroidota > Bacteroidia > Bacteroidales > Paludibacteraceae > Colicola. The sequence continues at coordinate 7,565 of CALZOG010000028.1, read as the reverse complement.
GAACGAATCAGTTCGTCAATGAGTTTCGACATTGTGTCGTAATCATTCTCGCGCACGTTAGCGACCATGATCTTTTCGTTAGCTGTAGGCAGGGTGAGTTCCTTTTGATTCAGCAGTTCCTCGTATAATTTTTCTCCGGGGCGCAAACCGGTATAAACGATCTCAATATCTTTCCCCGGTTGGAATCCTGCCAGGCGAATCATGTTTCTTGCCAGGTCGGATATCTTGACAGGTGCTCCCATATCAAAGCAGAAAATCTCTCCGCCCTTGCCCAGCGTGGATGCCTCCAGCACGAGGCAGGACGCTTCGGGTATAGTCATAAAGTAGCGGATGATATCAGGATGGGTGACAGTTACCGGCCCGCCGGCTGCAATCTGCTTCTTGAAGAATGGTACTACGCTACCGTTGCTGCCGAGCACATTGCCAAAACGCGTGGTGATGAATTTGGTTACATTCGGGTCTTGTGCCGACAACTTGCGGAACAACGATTGTACGTAAATCTCCGCGATGCGTTTTGATGCACCCATAACGTTGGTCGGGTTAACGGCTTTGTCGGTAGAAACCATCACAAACCTTTCCGCCTTGTATTCGACCGCCAGGTCGGCAACGTTCTTTGTGCCCAATACGTTGGCGAGAATAGCCTGAGTCGGGTACTCCTCCATCAGCGGTACATGCTTGTATGCAGCAGCGTGGAAGATGACTTGCGGATGGTATTCCTCAAACACCTCGCGCAGCATGTCGCGGTTGCGCACGTCGGTAATGACACGTGCGTAGTGAATCTTGGGGAATAACTTGTTAAGATCCAGACTCAGATCATGTAGCGGCGATTCGGCTATCTCTGCAAGTACGACCAGTCGCGGTTCGAACTTGGATACCTGGCGTACAATCTCACTACCGATAGAACCGGCTGCACCGGTAACCATCACCACCTTGTCGGAGATAACCTGACTCACGTTGTCAGTATTTATATGTATCTCCGGGCGCTCCAGCAGATCCTCGACCTTGATGGCTTCGATACTACCGATCTTTTTTGTCATTTCGCCGCTTTCCTCCTCGTGGAAGTCGCTGAAATACGGTGTGGTAAGAATGCGAATGCCGTTATCCAGGAATATCGCCAGATCCTTGGCGGGGTTGATATGCTTCATTTTCAGAGGCGAGACAATGATATCCTGTACTTCTTTAGCCTTGAGTATGCGGATGAGATGTTCATTCTTGACATACACTTTCAGTCCCAACAGTTCATGCTTTACGTTGTCGTCAGCGTCCGTAATGAATCCAACCGGGCGGTATTGGCTGTCCATGTTGGAGTTAAGCATCTTGGCAATCGCCAGACCTGCGGATTTGGTGCCGTAGATCATAACAGGACGAATACCCGGGCTGTGGTGAGACATGTACTCAAAACTAAGTTTGATGGTTACGCGCCAGCACACAAGCAACACGATTGCGACAAAGATGTAGGAGAACAATATGGAATTCAGCATCAGGTATTGCCCTGTTGTGTAACGGATAATGCTGTTGATGAGTGCTGGAGTAGTGCCTGCAACCAATACGGAGAGTACCACCTTAGTGGCATCTACGAACGTTGAGAATCGCAGAATACCAGAATAGGTGTGGAAAACCCAGAACATGACAGCCTGCAACACCATAACGATGCTTGCCTGCTGCCATATCGGCAGGATACCCGGCTTGATTTGCAATCCGGCCAGGTTGTAACTGATCAGGTAACTGATGACATAAGCTATCAGTGCTAATAGCAAGTCTATCAATAGCACGCCCCATTTGGGTAAATATGTCAGATTGGTGACGTGCGTAAATACATCCGAACGCTTGAGTTCACTAATTTTTTTCTTCATAATGATGATTATTTGTTCATCAAGTTTCTATCTGTTGATTGGCAATAGTTATCGTATAATCTTGACAAATGTCAGAAATATAATTTTCAAATACTCGCCTAATGTCTGATGCTCAATATAGCGCATGTTCAGCGCAATTTTTGCCGGCATAATCTCCTCAATGTATGTCCTGTCGGGATCTACTGCCTGTGCCAATAGGCGGTTCTCGTCAATGTATTCAATGGATGCATAATCCGTTATTCCCGGCCGAACGGAAAGAACAAGCCGCTGTTCATCGGTGTACATGTCCACATATTTGCGCACTTCCGGACGCGGTCCCACCAAAAAAACGTGAAGGTCCGACCGGTGTATAGGTACAGGTCTGATAGCAGTGTTCATCCGAGTCCGTGTTCGGAGGCAAAGAGTTCCGGTGACAACTTTTTGGCCTTCAAGGTCACATGCTGCTCAACCACTCCGGATCGCTGCCGTCCCCCCAAGGTATTATAAAATCTATATCACTCATCCGAATGCTTTTTCATTAGTTTTTGTACAATAGGCATAGCCTTCACCATCTGTTTCTCTTCTTCGTTCAATCCGGCAAAGTAGGCGCACACGCATATCAGTATAACGGATAGAACGGTCGTCGTACAGAAACTTACCCAGCCTTGCCCCAATCGCCATACAATAAGTGCCGGTACAGGTGCTGCCAACAGAGTGACCAACACAATCTTCCCAATCACATCTTTGGTGTAGTTCATAATATCCAGGTGCAGAAATCCCTTGGCATAAATGATTCGCACCGTAGCGCACACAGCATTGCCCAAACCCCATATCAACAGTGCACCGATACCGTTATCGCCCAAGTACAGCGCAAGCCATGATAGCGGCAATATGGCAAACTTGATTCCCGCCATTATAATCTGGTGCGTCTTGATGTTACCTGTCGCAAAGATTGCGTTCCATAGCGGAGCCTGAAAGGCGTCGAACACCTCGAATAGCAACATTCCTGCTATATACCAGGTGGTCAACTCCGGCCAGTCGCCCAACCATAGGTCGAGCACAAACGGCAGATTAATCATCAGCGGCAGCAATGGCAGCAGCAACAGATAGTACGAAATCTTCGATGTCGAGAATATAAGTTGCATAAAATATTTGTTGTCACCTGCTGCATACGACTTGTATATCTGCGGATTGAACGCTGCTGCAAAGTTCCTGGCAAACATTGCCAACGCGTTGAACACTTGATTCGCTATTCCCAATGCTGCGTTGGCTATCACGCCCAGAAACATGTTAAACAGTATAGCCCGACCTTGCATTACCACTACATCGGCTGTGTTTACCAGCAGACTCCAGCCCGAATAGGCTCCGAACTGATAGATATGTTCCTTGTTCCAGTAGCGTATATACCGACAGTCGCGAAGGCGGATGCTGCAATACACGATGTATCCTACAAACAATATCAAGGCTATCCCCATCATCATGCCGCCGTATGCTATCAGCCGGTCTATCGGACTTACCGTCAGCAGGAATGCCATGCCTAACTTGCCTATCGATTCAAATACACTGATGATTGCAAAGAAGTCCATCCGTTCATGAGCAATGATGGATGATTCCAGCGGAATTTGCAATGTGCTCAACACGAACGTAACAAGCGAGAACTGGAACACCCAGTTGGCGGCTGTCAGACGGTTGGCGGCTATCGTCAGGTGGTGATTGATGAACCACACGCCGGCAATCTCCATGAGCACAAAGATTGCCAACGCCAACAATATATGCAGGTTGATAGCCATCGAGTAGGTGCGTTGCAGTCCTTCTTGGTCGTTTTTCCCCATCTCAACAGATAGGAATCGTGTGGTGGCGTTCTTCAGTGCATGGTTGAAGAAGGAGAAGAACACAATCACACTCGCTATCACATTGTATATTCCGAAATCTTCAAATCCCAATGCTTGCAGCACCACGCGCGATGCATATAGGTTGACCAGAGTTACCAGTATCATTCTCAGATACAGGTAGCCCGTGTTCTTTGCTATGCGTGCCGTATTTTGTTGTGTGCTGCTCATCCGGTTATTACTTGATAGCCTGTTTGATTGTCTCGATGATATAAGTCACATCTTCATCTGTAACCATCGGTCCGCTTGGCAGACAAATACCTCGCTTGAATATCGATTCGCTAACGCCGTTGGTGTAGGCTGGGCAGTTGCGGAACACCGGCTGCTTGTGCATGGGTTTCCATAGCGGGCGACTCTCTATTCCTGCTTTGTCCAGGTACATTCGCAGTGCCTCCACATTGCGGTTCGGTTCGCAATCGGTATGAACACTGCCGCCGCTGTGCACAACTCCTGCTGCACCGCCTACTGCACCCTGTACCGCTTCGGCATATGCAGACTCTTCGCCTTGTATATGTACGTTTTCATCCAATAGCGCTGTGCTCAGCCAGTAGTTCGAATCATAATCGGCTGAAGGTGCGTCATGGAAAGTTATACCTTCTATCTCTGCAAACGCTTCACGATAACGCTGTGCGATATGTTTGTGGTGAGCCAGATGCGCATCCAGTATCGTCATCTGACCGCGGCCTATGCCCGCACAGATGTTCGACAGGCGGTAATTGTAACCGATCGTCTCATGCTGGTAATACGGGTAGGCCTCGCGTGCTTGCGTCGCCAGCCACATGATCTGACGTTTGGCTTCTGCATCCTTGCATATCATTGCACCGCCGCCGGAGGTCGTTATCATCTTGTTGCCGTTGAACGACAGAACACCGTAGTCGCTGAATGTCCCTAACACTTGTCCTTTCCATCGGCTACCCATTCCTTCCGCTGCATCTTCTATCACAGGAATACCATATTTGTTCGCTATTGCCATAATCTCTTCAATGCGGTAGGGCATGCCGTACAAAGCCACAGGAATAATGGCTTTCGGATACTTGCCTGTTTTCGCCTTGCGGTCAATAATGGCACGCTCCAATAATTCCGGATCCATGTTCCATGAGTCCGGCTCTGAGTCAACAAATACAGGTGTTGCACCCAGGTAGGTCACAGGGTTTGCAGATGCGCAAAATGTGAACGACTGGCAAATGACTTCGTCCCCGGCCTGTACTCCACATGCAATAAGTGCAAGGTGAATAGCGGCTGTGCCAGCTGATAAAGCTACAACTTCCTTGTTTATAGTTGTTCCGTCTGAACAGGAATTGACAAATTGCCGAAGGTCCTCTTCAAAACCGTTTACATTCGGCCCTAGAGGTACGACCCAATTGGTATCAAAAGCCTCCTGAATAAATTTCTGTTCCTGTCCGCTCATATGCGCGAGACATAAATAAATGCGTTTTCTCATATTGTATATTATATTGTTTCGTTGCAATATTGCATGTGTTTGCCTAACACGGTGCATAGAATCATCTTTATATCGTCAATAAACGAGTAATGCTCCGCGTAGTATCTATTGAGACGTACCTTGTCCGGATAAATGACCGTGTCATTGTATTCGATGGGATTTTCAACGGTAGCAAGCAACTCTTCTTCGTTGCGATACTTGAGCGTTGCTGGTCCGGTGATACCGGGACGTAAAGATAGAATAATGCGATCATTGCCCAGCAACTTGTCGGCATATCCCGGCACATCCGGTCGTGGTCCGACGAACGACATGTCGCCAACGAAAACATCCCATAACTCCGGCAATTCATCTATTTTATATTTACGCAATTTGGCCCCCAAAGGCGTAATTCTTGCTTCTCCTGCGACACTTACGCTACTCCCGTTATGTCCGACAGACATAGAGCGGAACTTGTGACAATTGAACAGCTTTCCTCCTTTCCCGACGCGTTCCTGAATAAAGAATACAGGTCCTGGCATCTTAATCTTGATTAGGATTGCTGTAATCAGCAATACCGGCCACACGAACAAGAGCCCGATAAACGCGACACTCCGATCAAATATGTATTTAATGATTTGCATTCTGTTTCCTAAAAAATATTCTATAAATGAAGCCTCGTATATTGTTGGGCAAAATGACTTGAATAATGAATCGTCCTAAAACATTATACCAATATTGTGGTAATGAAATAATTCTGTTGGTTAACATAAGGCGTTGAATGCCTCGTTCACTTTGGAAGTATTTCCAGCCACCTCTCCTTTGATACATGGCCTCACCACTTCGGGCATACAGCAAAATGTCAGAATGATTTGCAAAGATGCAATTAGCCATAGCCATTCGAATCCACAGATAGTAGTCTTCTTCGCAATACCAGTCAATTATACCGCCAACACGGCGTAAGGCATCTTTTTTTATCATTATTGTCATGAAATTCATTGGGCATCGAGATTTTAAATATTGTTTGATGGCCTTGTCGCTTGTTGGAACAATTCTCATACCAGTGATCATTCTGACCTCTCCAATGAATTCAGCAATCTGCCCACCTAAGACATCTGTATCCGGGTGCTTGACCAAATACTCAATCTGTTTTTCAAAACGATCAGGTGCAGCAATGTCGTCACTGTCCATAATCGCAATCAGGTCGTATTTTGAGGCATCGATGGCAGTCTGTCTGGCTATAGCATGCCCCTGATTCTCTGCAAAGCGAATAACATTTAATGGGATATCTGATGTTTCTGCCATTTGGGGAATGACATTATCCAGTTCCGCCGGAATCGGTCCATCAACCACTAATACGACTTCAGACGGTTTACAGGTCTGCTCCGTAGTAACGCTATTATATGCTGTTACGAAATCCTCCGGATTATCATTCCTGTAAACAGACATGCAGAGTGAAAAATCAATGTTCTTTATTTTTATCATATAAAGCTCTTTCGTATTTCTTCTTGCTTCAATACGCAATACACATTATAGAGTTGTGGACTCTTTTTGACCAGTATTCCGATAATTTTCCGAAACGGGAATAATATAGCAATAACTATTCTTATCCATCTGGCATAAGCGATATTCAGTTTACAATATGCGTATCTAAAGTTCAGTACTCGAATCAGGAAATCCTGATAATTGGTTTGATGTTTGATGTTACGTTCTCCGTCGCATATAAATCGATAGTTTTTCTTCTCTAAGTAGTACTCGCATATTTTGTATCCAAGTGCTGCATTAATATCTGTTCCCAAATGTTTAGTAGGCACCTTAACTTGTTTTAGCCAAACAACGTCTTTTTCTAATTGGCAGTAGCAAAATCCAATCAGTTGCCCATCTTTATAGCATAACCATACGTCTATGCTACAGTCAGTCATTAACCGATGCAACCATTGTTTAGTTTCCTCATTATCTATTTTAGGCCGATATGCGTCGGGATAATCGGTAAAACTTTCAATAAGCAACTGACGTATGTCTTCTATTTGCTTCTCGGATAAATGGTTGTATATGTCAATTTGACAATTGGCAAGTCCTCTTTTTACCCTATACCGTTGTTTGCTTGTCAAATTCTCGATCTTCGTAAATCTGTCGCATATGCAATACCACCATTCTGATTTTGTCCCGAGGTCAAAATCGGAAGTCCAGCGCGCAAATATCGCGTGGTTCTCCTTAACAGCTTTAGCAGCTTCATCAATGGATGGTGTCTGTGTGTCATATGGCAATGCCTGCCACAGGACAGCTCCCTGGTATTTCTGCCATTTGCCGGATTTAGTGCTATATGTAGGCTTATCTTTCATTTTTTATTCAGCAGGCAACTGTAAATTAACGATAAAGTGCCTTTCACGTTTTTCAACAGGTGGAAGTTGCATGTAGTCTCCATAC
>CALZOG010000027.1 GCA_945827635.1 uncultured Bacteroidales bacterium | reverse complement strand
GAAATGTGGTGTACGCATTACGTCGTACCGGGGGTTCGAATCCCTCACTTTCCGCAAACAAAACATGAGACCTGTCTGTCCAAGTTTACTTGAGCAAGCAGGTCTTTTGTTTTGGTTGCAAGGATGCCATCGGCAGACTTTACGGATTACGCAGAAATCCCTCACTTTCCGCGGTAAAAGATAAGGACATCCATAAAGGCTGTCCTTAATCTTTTATAGGAGATGAGGCCCTTCTCAACCCCGATGGGAGAGTTCTTATCTCGCTATGCTCTTTGATTGTCATCACTTTTTTTGCGCAATTATTTGCATATATCAATAATTTTTCGTACCTTTGCAGCGGTAATAACCGAAGGATAACCTATACATAACCGAACGGTAACCGAAGGATAGGTATAGTCTGTAAGGTATCAATGTGTATTCTCAGTATTATCTGTAGCACGTAAAACATATTCAAAATCATCACGTATGGCAAGAGTCAACAACACACATCCCATTGCCGATATCCACGGCGCACTCAGCCGCGGCGACAAAGTTGTCTTCCGCGTCCGCGACGGCATTCAGCAGGCATATATCGTCAAGCATCCTTATGAGGGCGAACCCTCTCGCGCGCAGGCTGCACAGCGCAGCAAGTTCAAGACACTAACGCAACAGGTCAAGGCTATCTATGCCGACCCCGAACAACTCAACGAGTGGAAGAACCGCTTCAGCGCCTACACCTCAACACGTGCCTACAAGAAGGCTTTGGAGCGTTACCTCGACCAGTCCCGCGAACCGCAACGTCTACCTGCCGTCCTTATCCCTGAGGAGAACAAAGCCCCCAAACCGCCCACCACGCTCTACGGTTTCATCCTCTCCAATCTCGCCCATAATACATAATCCAACCCCGCCGCTCTTTCTTGCTCTGCTATCTTTCTTCGTCTATTTCGTTCGGATTGTATCCGAACATCGGCTCCCCGAGCTGGCCGTAGCATCTCATCAATGCTCATCCGTATGCGGCTATTCTTTGTTTGTCGCCTCGTCCGCGCATGTCGATTTCCCTTTTGCTCGCATATGTGCGAGCATGATATGCTTTGCCGTCCCGTCTTGCCCCGCTGCCCCTTCTTGCTCTGCTATCTTTCTTCGTCTATTTCGTTCGGATTGTATCCGAACATCGGCTCCGCCGAGCACCCACATCCCGCATATGCAAATGCGTTACGAGTTTTTTTTGCAGAAATATTTGCAAATCCCGATTATTTTTCGTACCTTTGCATCAAAATACGCGCATAGCGTTGCGCGATACATATAATATTAATTAGCGTTTGCTATTTATTCGAGATACCTCTAAAATTTGCCGATTGAAGAATGTATCGCACGGGTAAGTTCAGTGAACGTCCACTTTGTGGGCGGAACTTATGCGATACGGGTGTCGGCAAATACCTAGAGGGCTTAAGGGAAGCCCATTTTCTATAGGTATTTGTTGACCTCGTATTTTGTAATAAGTAGCGAACCATAAAACAAACGCTACCATGAACGAATTTATCTCCACGTATATCCAGGAGATTAATCAACTGTACCAGACTGGTCTGACCACCGAACACTCTTTCCGTCCTGCTCTCCAGCGTCTCTTGCAAGATTGCACTGCTTGTACTGTCATCAATGAGCAAAGCCATATTGATTGCGGTGCGCCGGATCTGACCTTGCTCTGCAAGCAACTGCCGATTGCCTATATCGAAGCAAAAGACCTTGAGGACGGAGACCTCGACGGACGAAAGAAAAATCGCGAGCAGTTCGACCGCTACAAAGCTTCACTCGATACAATCATCTTCACCGATTATCTCGATTTCCACCTGTACGAACACGGCGAGTGGCAACAATCCGTTCGACTGGCGGAGATTCAGGGCAATAAGATCCGCCTCTCGGATGAAGAACGTTTTGCATCCCTCATGGAGCATATCAGGAACGCCCGCCCGCAGCGCATCACATCTGCCTCCAAGTTAGCACAACTGATGGCAGGCAAAGCACGACTGCTCCGCGACATCATCGAACAGGCTCTCATCCAAGACAGCGCAATCACTGACCAAGACGAGCAAACAACAGAACTGCAGGGATACATGCAGGCGTTCCAACAAGTCCTTATCCACGATATTACGCCGAAAACCTTTGCCGACATCTATGCGCAAACTATCGCCTATGGCATGTTTGCAGCACGTCTGCATGACGATAGCCCCGATGATTTCTCGCGGGCTGAGGCTGCCCACCTAATACCGAAAACGAATCCCTTCCTGCGCAAGATCTTCCAGCAGATAGCCGGTTATGACCTTGATGAACGCATCGCATGGATAGTCGATGACCTCGTTTCGGCATTTGCAGCAACCGATATGGAGAAGATCATGCAGGGCTTCGGCAAAAGCACACAGCAGACCGACCCCATGCTGCATTTCTACGAAGATTTCTTGTTCCAGTACGACCCCGCTGCCAAGAAACAATGCGGCGTCTATTACACACCGCAACCGGTAGTGGAGTTTATTGTCCGAGCTGTCGATGATATACTCCGCACCGAATTCAACCTCCCGATGGGCCTGGCGGACACCTCCAAAGTGGAGATTGAACAAGAGATAGAGCAAGACCTCAAACATCGCAAAGAGAAGAAACTCGTTCACCGTGTGCAAGTCCTTGATCCGGCAACCGGTACAGGTACGTTCCTGGCAGAAACAGTCCGACAAATCAAACGAGACCTTGGCGGACAAATGGGCGCATGGCCAAGTTACGTGCCCGAGCACCTTTTGCCGCGTCTCCATGGCTTCGAACTGATGATGGCACCTTACACCATTGCACACCTCAAATTGGATCTGGAGATAGGTTTTACTGCACAAGACCGACTGCGCATCTTCCTTACCAATTCTCTTGAAGAAGCCAACCCCGATGCCAATACCCTCTTCGGACACTACCTGGCTGAAGAAGCCAACAAAGCCTCCAAAATCAAACAATCTGCACCCGTAATGATCGTCATGGGCAACCCACCGTACTCGGGCGAAAGCCAAAACAAAGGAGAGTGGATAATGAAACTCATGGAGGATTACAAGAAGGAACCGGGAGGAGTTTCGCCTCTTAAAGAACGCAATCCCAAATGGATAAACGATGATTACTGTAAGTTTTTACGCCTTGGCCAATATAATGTAGATCGAAACAAAGAGGGCGTATTAGCATATATATGTAATAATGGTTTCTTGGATAATCCCACCTTCCGGGGAATGCGCTGGAACTTGCTGCATAGTTTCGATAAGATATATATCATCAACCTCCACGGGAATAGTAAGAAGAAAGAGACTACACCCGAAGGCGGAAAGGATGAAAATGTTTTTGATATCATGGTTGGCACATCTATAAATATCTTCGTCAAAACCGGCAAAAAGAAGAAAGGAGAATTAGCCGAGGTTTTCTATGCAGATCAATATGGTCTAAGAGAAAGCAAATATGAATACCTCTCTTCTAACAATTACTCGTCTGTTACTTTCCAAAAGATTGAATATAAGGAGCCGTATTATTTCTTTGTCCCTCAAAATACAGAAGGAGAAGATGAATACAACAAGGGGGTAAAAGTTGACGAGTTATTTCCTGTCAATTCAGTTGGTATAGTTACTGCAAATGACACACTATTTATTTCCAATTCAAAAGATAATTTATTAGAAAATATCAAGAGGAACTTTAGCGATGCAGATGAACATAGAATACGACCATATTACTACAGAGTATTAGATAAACGGTTTATTTATTATAATGCGAATCTTATAGAAAGACCTCGTGAAAAGGTAATGTGTCATTTCCTTGGAGTTGATAATCTTGGTATTATTTGTAAGAAAGGATTTCCTAAAGATAATCCACCTGTATTTGTAAGTGATTCCATCTCGGATTTTCGTTATTGGTCTTGTTCTGGAATGCAAGGTGGAGATTATGTCTTCCCCCTCTACCTCTATCCCGAACCCGGCTCTATTGATTCCTCTCGACGTCCAAACCTCGATGAGCATATCTGGGCGCAAATCAATGCTGCCATCGGCAAGGATACCGCACCCGAGGATATCTTCGATTACATCTATGGTGTCCTGCACGCGCCCGCGTATCGCGCGCGTTATAAGGAGTTCCTCAAGGTCGATTTCCCGCGTATCCCTTATCCGAAAGACCAAACCGAGTTCGAGCATTTCCGTTCTTTTGGCAACCGGCTCCGCGAACTCCATCTTATGCACTCCGTTCCCGAATCACCCGTCACCTTTCCCGAATCTGGCTCTATGTCGGTCGAAAAGGTCGAGTTCTCTTCTTTGTCACCTGCGCCGGGCGTCTGCGCGGCGAATACTGCGCCCATTGCGCCCGAATTGAATGCGGGGAGTGTGTATATCAATGCCACCCAGTATTTTGCCAACGTTCCACGTACCGCATGGGAGTTTTACATCGGCGGTTACCAGCCTGCGCAAAAGTGGCTCAAGGACCGCAAAGGCCGCACCTTGTCATTCGATGATATCAGCCATTACGCCAAGATCATATCCGTCCTCACGGAAACCGCCCGACTTATGACTGAAATAGATAATACCCCATAAATTCTTCTGCCGCCCTCTCATGCCCCGCTGCCCTCTCATGCCCCGTCCGCGCATGTCGATTTCCCCTTTGCTCGCATATTTGCGAGCATGATATGCCTTACCGCCTTGTCCTGCTCCGCCGGCTCTTTTGTCCATTGCGCTCGGATACTATCCGAACATCGGCTCCGCCGAATATACTCATCTGCTCGAGCCATTATTCATCATTCCCGTATAATATTACATCCCAAAACCAGTAAAAATGCAAGTGAATGTGTCAATTTTGTAGAAATCCTACAGAAAACGGAATAATATTGCCAAAATATTTGCAAAACTCAAACAAAAGAGCTAATTTTGCAGAAATTTTACAAATATCGTGGTTCTGCTGTGATGAATCAACATTTAAATACTGATTAAATACTATTCAAGAACAACTATTGCATATATATATTAGTATAATAAATACAGACTACTGAAAAAACAACTCAAAATACTACAATTATGATCATGCAACCTGAAAACTTATTGCTGGCAATCGAAGTGGAGAACATGTACTCCATTCGCGACAAGATACGGATAGACTTCCGTGCTGCCAACATCAAAACAAATCAGGCAAAAATGCTTTCCGACAACGTCTTTGTCTGGAACAAACAGAAGATTCTCAAAACTGTCGGACTCTTCGGACCCAATGCCGCAGGTAAATCGAATATCATCAAAGCTATTCGGTTCTGCTGCCAACTTATTCTTGAATGCCTCTCACACAATGAAGGCACTACTTTCAATTTCCGCCCTTTCAAATTTGAAGGTTACGACCAAAAACCAAGCCGATTCTTTATTAATTTCGTATGCGGGGGTATTGAGTATGAGTATGAATATACCCTTACCCGTGATGAAATAAAGTCGGAAAGTCTTTACTTCTACCCCGAGAGCCATCGTAAGTCTCTCATCTACGAACGCACAGGAAGCTCTTACCGCTATGGCACTAAAGCAACAATCGTGCGACCAAAAGACGTCGAGATGAACACTACACGTAAAAATCTATTCCTTACACGTGCAAGTTCGATGAACCGCGATTTGTGCAAAAAACTGTTTGTGTTCTTTTGGACAACCTTCTTGTTGCACCTCCGTGATCCGAAAGAAACGTTTACGGAAGAGTTCTTGCAACAAAACAAAGGACTCATTCTTCAGTTCCTACATTTGTGCGACAGCGATATTTGTGACATAGCTATTCGCAACACATTTATGCAAAACCCGTTCACTCTCACCATTGATGACAAAGTTGTTGCACAAGAACCTGTTTCATTTAAACAAATCCTTACATTCCACAAGGCAAATCCGGACATAGCTTTTAATTTTGATACGGAAGAGTCAGATGGGACAAGACAATTGTTCATGCTCATTCATCGCCTGATTGACGTTCACAATAACAATAAGGCACTCATCCTTGACGAGTTCGACAAAAGTTCGCACCTGCGTATGGCGGAATTCGTGCTCAACTATATTCATGCTTCCAACTCATCACAATTGCTCTATTCATCGCACAATGTACGACTAATCGACATGAAACATCTGCGCAAAGACCAAATTATCTTTGTAGAAAAAGATGATTCTGGAGCAACAAGTATTAAGCCCTTATATGAGTTCAAGGAGTTCCGTGAAAACATGGATGCTGTTAAAGCATATATTAACGGCTACTTTGGAGCTATACCTTGTGTCGAGACATCAGTTGATGTGCTTAAAACAATTATCAAGAATCAGAAGATATATGAAAGTCTCGCGAAATAAACAACCCGGGCACGATCTAAAGGTGCCGCATATTGTATTCTGCATAGGCGAGCAAGCAGCTGTTTTCGCCGCATCGCTTATGCAAAAAATGCGATACAATCACCGCATCGTTATGATATCTGCCAGAGAACAGATCTCTGCGATATGCATCAAGAAATATCGTACCGAGTTGCAAATTTCGCCGACTATCGTTATTCCCCTCCTTATGGTGGAAAACAATACCATATATCAAATCATATATGACTACAAAACGAACGTCATAGAATGTCTGCCTTGTACCCCGTACAAAACAGCAAGTTAAATAGTTGCCTGCCTATGATTGCCTAAACCCGCCGCACGCTACGCGCTGCAAAGGCACGATGTCGCTTGCATCGGTTAACTTCAAGCACAAAATGGTATTAACAGCCCGTTAGAAGGTACTATTGTATAAACCTATTCCTTGTACTATCTAACATACGTGCCGTTAATCCTAACACTTAACTTATTATAAAATTTTATTAACCTGTTTTCCCTCCCACGGCGTGGAGGATCCTCGCGAGAGGACGTACTCTCGCGAGGCGTAAAACGCCGAGTTAACAATGAGTAAAATTAATATGGCAACCCCGTTCGACTCTAACAACGGCAAGTTTGCCCAAACCGACCAGATCTACTTCAAGATCCGCAAGTTCGATGAACAAGTAATCGGTGTGCGCCTCAAGAACCCTGCCACCAACCAACCGCCTTCTGCCGGACAGCAGGCAGCGCAACAAAAACTTGCAGCTGCTGCAGCCCGAGTAAAAGCGGCAATGGCTGACGCAGAGCAGAAAGCCGCACTCAAGGCAGAGTGGAAAGCGCAACGTAAGTACAAGACGCTTATTGCTTATGCTTTCCACAAGTTGTACAACCAGCAGGAAGGAGGTGGCTACTGATGGGACTCGTTACTTTTCTCGACCCTGTTGATTACATCAACGGGAAGATATCCAAAAACTCCCGCACCATCTATAACCGCCGCAAGCAATCCGACCGGCGATACACGCAGGTGCGAAATCCGAGACTCACATCCGTTACGTCCGATGAGCGAGCAGCACGCCTGCGCTTCGGAAACATCGGCAAGGCGGTGGCAGCGCGGCGAAAGAACTTGTCAACTGTTGCTGCTGACCTGACTGCATTCAATGCACAAAAGGACACTGCCAACGGTTACAAGACCTTCTTCAGGTACCTCTGGCATGTATGTGCCAACGAGTACGACCAAACGAACGGATAACTCTATTTCAAAGGTCAGCCTCGCCTCGTTGCGGGGCTGCTCTTTTTCTGCGTTCTCTGATTTTACTACACTTTTTGGCGCAATTATTTGCATTTGTCAATATTTTTTTGTACCTTTGCGGTTGCAAAAGGAACGTGAGCACGATAGCGTGCGCGGAACAGGATTATGGATAACGAGAAGCAACATATAGGGCAGTTGTTCGACCGGATAGCCGGGACGTACGACGGACTGAACCACCTGCTGTCGCTGAACATCGACAAACGCTGGCGTCGGAGGGCAATACGTATGTTGAAGCCTGCCGAGCAGGTGCTGGATGTAGCCATCGGTACGGCGGATCTGACGATCGAGATCTTGCGGCAAGGCAAGGCGCAACACGTAACGGGTATCGACCTGAGCCACGGAATGATGGCTATAGGCGAGCAGAAAGTAGCCAAACGCGGTTATGCACCACAGGTGCAGTTCGACTACGGCAGCGCCCAACAGATGCCGTACGCCAACGCCTCGTTCGATACCGTGACTTGTGCGTACGGCGTGAGGAACTTCGCGAACATGGACGAAGGACTGAGTGAGATGTACCGCGTGTTGCGCACGGGCGGCGAACTGATGGTGCTGGAGTTCTCGTACCCAACTAACCCGGTTATCCGCTGGGGATATGACCTGTACTTTACACATCTTCTGCCGTTCATAGGCAATCTGTTCAGCCGCGACAAAGGTGCTTACTCCTACCTCAACCGCTCGGTGAAGAACTTCCCGTACGGCGAGGCGTTCTGCCAGCACCTGCGCAAGGCAGGGTTTACGCAAATCAAGGCTACGCCGCTAACGTTCGGCATATCAACCATCTATACGGCGGTAAAATAAAGGAGCGCGAGGGCGCTCCTTTGTTTTGGATTTGAAGATTTGAGGATTTGAAAATTTGAAGATTTTACAGCTGCACCTCGATGGCTAAGGTGCCCCAGGCACCGGGCATGAGCAATGAGCCGTAGTCGTAATAATGGCGGTTAGTGATGTTCGTGCACTCGGCGCTGATCTTCACGCGCTCGTTCTGCCAGTAGATGGATCCGTCCAGCAAGAGCACAGGTTTGTACGGAGTGACTACACCTTCTGCGGAAGTGTAGTCGCCTTCACGTTTCTGCCAGCGGAGTGTCCACGAGGCAGCCAGTACACCGATCTTCTTTGTGTCACGCGACACCCATATACCATGCTCCAGACCTACTACCAGTTTGTGACTCAGGTAATCCAGATAACGAGATTGCGCCTCGTGCAGGTCAAGATCCAGCCAAGTGTAAGCGTAGGAGAGAGTTACGGAGCGTAACCACTCGGAATGTACGATATGGTCATTTGATGGACGATAGACGGCAGTTATTTCTGTGCCGGCGCTGTTGATAAGTTGCTGATTCATGGCGTGGTACGGACGTTTTGTATCGGTGGGAACATACACCCAATCAATGATGTTCGTGCCGCGTCTGTACCATCCGTCGGCGGTCAGACTCAGTCCGCGGTAGTTGTATGTGCCGCCGAGCGAGAATGTCCACGCCTTCTCGGGTTGCAGGTCGCGGTTGCCGAGTTGGTTGCCGGCATTGTAATAGAGGTCGGTGAACGTAGGCATACGCACTGCCCGCTGGGCATTGATATACACCGAACCGTTGCCGCGGCCGTTCCCGTCGCCCGACAGGTACTCGTAGCCGATGTTGGCGCCACCGGTGAAGTGATTACCGAACGTGGTGTTGTATATACCACTCAATCCTATAGATGCACTGAGCCTTTCGTAGTGAAAAGTCTGCCGGGCGAAATATTGGACACTCAGCCTGTTGGCACCTTTCACGAGGTGCAGCACATCCAGGTTTTTCAGATCGAAGCCGTCCACGTTGGGCACTTGTCCGTTCGGGTAGATCGTGTCGCCGAGGTTGGTGGAGTGGATGTTCTCGTTGCGCAGTTCGGCGCCAACGGTTGTTGTCCCGAGCCATGAGGCGTATGCAGCGTGCACGGCAGCCGCGGCGTTCTGCGCGAAGTGGAAGTTGCCGTACAGCCGCTGACCGCGGTGCCACTCGTAGCGGTCGTAGTTGGCGCGATAGGAAGCACGCGCCTGCAGGCTCCATGGTCCCCAGTGGTGAGTGTAGGTAGCCGAACCGAAGGCTGTGCGTGTGGCATCGAACTGATCGGTGCTGCCGCCGTAGAACAGTCCTGCACCGGCATCTTTGTACTGCGTGCCGAGCTGTACGTCCAATCCGCGCCAGCGCGTCTGCAGGTAGATGTTCGCCCATCGGCACTCGCTGTTGGCGAGCGCTTGTGCCTCTTGCTCGGAAGGCGCGGGAGCATAGTAGCCGTCAGCACGCGAATATTCGGCAGAGGCATTGACTTGCACCTCGCCCATCGTACCGGTGAAGGCAAACTCAGGGTGCAGAAAGGCGTTCATGCCGGCAGTAAGTTTGAGTGTGGAAAGGGCGTTGAATTTTGATCCTTGCGAAAGGGCTTGTAACGTGCCGTCAGTCTGCGCGTTATAAGGTTCGGATAAGTTGTAAAGTCTAGGATTACCCCGATAGTCTCTCGTAACAATATTGACAGCCCCCGCAAATGCATTCGATCCTGCCGTTATTGCGCTGGCGCCCTGCAGCACCTCGATGCGTTCGACGAGCAGTGTAGATAGCGGCAGGTGCAGCGAGTAGTGACCTGTCTGGGCGTCGTTGACCGGCACGCCGTTGAGCAGCACGAGCACCTGATCGAACGTGCCACCGCGCATCGACAGGTCAACCTGGGCGTTGTTGGCGCCGCGGCGGCGTATATCCAGACCGGGCAGGTACTGAAGCACATCGGCTACGGTACTTACGGGCAGAGCGGCGATCTCCTCGCGGGAGATAGTGGAAACAATGCGGTACGCGTCGGATTGAAGTTCAGCCTTATTGGCAACCACCAGCACTTCCTGAACACTAAATTGCCGGTGGGCGGAGGATTCGTCAGGCTCTTCGAGAGCAAATGCCTCCGGAGTAATCAGCGTGGCAATCACGAGCAACGCCGCCTTGCCTGCCTTGAGCAGCTCCAGGTTGGCTATAGCCGCCTTGACACGGCCGATAGTCACCTCGCGATGCATCGAGCAGAAAGCAGCATATCCCTTGCGGGACAAACGCCGGAAGCGCAAACGCTGACAAACAAATGAATAACTCTTGAACATAAAATATACCGCCTGAAGCGGTTCATGGTGCAAAGATACAAAAAATATTCGGGATTTGCAAATTTTATGAAAAAAGTTTGCCAAAAATTTGCATATATATAAAAAATGTATTATCTTTGTAGGCACACAGCATAAATTATCAGCCATGAGTAGTATCGATATCCGACATCCGTTGATTGTATGCAAAGCCTCGGCAGGCACCGGCAAGACGTTCACGCTGGCCGCGTATTATATAGCCATGCTGTTTAGCGGCGAGAGTTACCGTAATATCCTGGCAGTCACGTTCACCAAAGCGGCGACAACCGAGATGAAAGAGCGTATCCTCACCTATCTGCTGGGTATAGCCGACGGAGGTGAGCAGGATTTTCTGCGTAAGGTGCGCGAATATATGTTGCGCGACAGCGAGGTGCCCGACCAGGTGCTTCGCAGCCGTGCCGCAGCCAATCTGCATGCTATACTGCAGGACTACGACAACTTCAGCGTGACAACGATCGACTCGTTTCTGCAGCAACTGATCAGCGGGCTGGCGGTGGCTATCAACCGTACAGCGGATTTTGCTATCAGTCTGGATGTTGATCAGGTGATAGCCTCCGCTGTGGACACGATGCTGACCAGCGAACTGACGGACGAGAGCAAACGTACGGTGTTTGAGTACGTTGAGCAATGCATAGGCGACAGCGAGAGTTGGGATATACGCAAGAGCCTGATCAGGATAGCCACGCAGTTGTACAAGGAGAGTGTGCAGGTGTACAGTACCCGTTTGTCGGCAGATGTTCGTCTGGATCTTGACGCCAAGCGTATAGCCGACTACCGCAGCGCGCTGTACCGTCAGCGCAACGCTGCCTTGGCGAAGTTCGTGCAAATTACACAACGGGCGAAAAGCGACCATGAGGCAGGTGTGGCCTATACCAAAGGACGCAACGCCAAGACGCTGATTGACAATATGTGCAAGTGCGCTACCGATACGCAAGCGGTCAAAAGCAGCGAACTGTTCCGCGGAGCGAGTGATAAGGGTTTGGCAGAGGTGCTTGCCGATCCGTCACTCGCGGAGTTGCAGCGAGCCTGCGACGACATGCGCCATACATGGTGGCAGACCACCTGCTCGATGACTTACCTCAATGATATGCGACTCATGCGCGCCTTGGAGGAGAGTATTCAGCGGCAGTTGCAACGCACGAACACAGCTCTGCTGGCGGATACAGCCGTCACGCTGGCTGAAGCATTGCAGCCCGGTGATGCGGATTTTATCCTCGAGAAGGCGGGCATACGCTACCGCCATATCATGATTGACGAGTTTCAGGACACCAGTTTGCTGCAGTGGAACGTGTTCCTGCACCTGATCAAGGAGGTGGTGGCTGTGCCCGGGCAGACAGTGCTGATTGTCGGTGACGCCAAGCAGAGCATCTACCGCTTCCGCAACGGCAACTGGCAGATCATGGAGCGTTTGGGCAAGAGCGAACTGTGCGAGGTGTTTAATCCTGACGTCGAGCCGTTGGTGCGCAACCAGCGCAGCCGCGAGAGGGTGGTGCGTTTCAATCTCGGCGTTATGCAGCATGTGGTTAAGCAGGACAACCTGCAAATGCCCGTGTCCGACACCGACCGCCGGCCGGTAGGACCGACCCTGTACGACGAGCACCAAGCTGAACGGCCGCTCAGCGAGTTCTACCGAACCGACAAACATCAGGACGGATACGTCCGATGCCGGTTCTATCCCTTCTACGACAAGAAGTCTGCCAAATCACTGGGAGCCGAATCGCTGCTCAAGGAGCTGCAGCAACAGGCGTTGTGGAGCGATGTGTGCAGCACGATAGAGCAACTGTTGGCAGCCGGCGAACGTCCGCAGGATATTCTGGTGCTCGGGAGGTACAATAGCGAGATCCAGAAGTGGGCAGCGTTCTGCCGCGAGCAGGGAGATACGTATCCGCTGCTCAACCGGACGCAGATGGTGTCGCGCGACTCGTTCAAACTGGAGTCCTGCATAACCGTGCAACTGCTCATTACCGCTCTGCGGTACATGCATACAGGCAGCAGTGCCGCTGCGGCTTACCTGCGGCTGTATCTGGGTGAGGATATAACCGAACGGATCAAAGCCGTTGACAGCCGCTCGCCGCTCTACGATCGTCTGCAACACCTGCTGCAGGTGATCGGTTGTGCGGACGGTATGTATCAGGGCGAGGATGTGGCGTATGTCAACAGCCTGCTGGACGAGGTGCAGAACTTCATTGCCACCAACGGCAGCGATGTGCAGGCGTTACTGCAGTATTGGGACGACAAGATGAGCACCTTTGCAATCGCAGGCAGCAGCAGCGAGGCTATACAACTGATGACAGTGCACAACTCCAAGGGCTTGGAGGGCAAGACGGTTATCCTGCTCAACGCTGCGTGGGAGACGGAGAAAGACCACAAAGAAGCTGTGCTGTGGGCTCCCGCTATTCCTATTGCAGACTGCAGCCTACCTTATATACCCGTCAGGCAAGAAGCCAACCTACAGCGGACAGGCGAGCATTCGGCATTCAACATTGCTTACACGCGCGAACACGAGGCGCAGCGTGTGGACAACTACAACTTGCTGTACGTGGCACTGACACGTGCTGCCGACAACCTGCTTGTTTATGCTTTGCCGAATGCCAAATCGCACCTTGACGGCTATCCGACGGTAGCCGCCTCGCTGCTGGACTATTGCGGTCTGCGTGACAGACTGAAGACGTTTGCCGAGAGCGAAGACACCTGTCTGGAGTACACTGCGGGAGATGCACCGTATATCCATCAGCCTGACGAACACAAGTCCGGCAGTCCGTTCAGTTATGCGGGCTCCGAACCTGTAGCAACGGTTATATGCAGCGACGGCGAACAGATCACGTTTCGGCAGTCGCAGGAGTCTGCACAATATACGCAGGACGGCGATAGTGCCGACGAACTGACGGCACAGACGGATTTCGGACTGCTGTGCCACGATATCTTCGCCCATATAGGCGCGTACAGCGAGGTGGAGCAGGTGCTGGACAGTTACAGGCAACAGGGCTTGATAGAGGACAACGATCAGTACAACCGTATAGCCGAACTCATCCGCGAGGCGTTCACCTCCTCTCTGATGCAGCAGTGGTTCGACGGCACATGGCAACTCAAGCGCGAAGAGGCTATTCTCACACCTACGTCGGTCATTCGCCCCGACCGCGTGATGATCAAGGGCAGCAAGGCGGTGGTGTTGGACTACAAGTTCACCACGCAGCAGCGACCCGGACACATCCTGCAGGTGCGCGACTATGTGTCGGCATTGCGCAAGATGAACTACACGGATGTCGAGGGATGGCTATGGTACGCATTCGGTAACAAACTTGTGAAAGTTGAAAGTTGAAAGGGAACGTTGATAATTGAAAGGGAAAAGGATATGACAACATTCATACATAATGTGGCAGACGAGCTCCTCCGCCGGTTCGGCTGGGAGGGACTGAAGGACGTAACGCTGGTGTTTCCGATGCACCGTGCGGGAGTAGTGATGCGCAGCGAGTTGCAACGCCGCATGGCGGCCGAGCATCCGTCAGCAGTGTGGGCACCCCGGATAATGGCTCTGGGCGACCTGTTTGACAGTCTCTGCCCGCTGGGTAAGGAGGACGAACTGTTCACCGTTTGCCGCCTGCACCGCATATACAGCGAGTGTCTGGAGGGCGAACCGATGGATATCGACCGCTTCTACGGCTGGGGACGACAACTGCTGTCCGACTTCACGAATATCGACCAGGGAATAAGCGAGGCGGAGATCAACTCGTTCTTCCGCAACTCGCTCGCGCTGTCCGACCTCGACCGGTACAAACTCGACGAAGAGGTGCGCCACAGGCTGGTTGACTTGCTGTACAAAGGCGATGCGCGCCGGCAGGAGGCTATAGCCGAATCGGTGCAGGCACATTTTGCGGCGCTGTGGCACGCCTTGCCGGAAATCTATCACCGTCTGCGCGACGAACTGCAGCAGGCAGGCAAGGGATACGACGGCCAACGCATGCGGTACGTGATCAGCCATTGGCAGCAACTCAGTCCGCGAGCTGAGAGCCGAATGTACTGCTTCATTGGCTTCAACTACCTGCTGCCCGTTGAACGCCAACTGATGCAACTGCTCAAGGACGAGGAGCGTGCGCTGTTCTTTTGGGATTATGTCGAGGATTTCCGCACCAACACCAAGGCGTTTGCATTCATCCGACAGAACATCCGGTCTTTGCCCAACGCACTGCCTGCCGCCACGTGGGGACAGCCGCGGAAGATAAAGACGATCACCGCCACCTCCGTGCACTCCGAGGCGGAGTATGCCGGACAATGGCTGCAGCAGACCTACCGCCAACACGGCGAACAGACTGCTGTTGTCATCTGCGACGAGGCGCAACTCGAGCCGGTGATCTACAGTCTGCCTACTATCCGTTTGGACGGCAGCGACACGCCGGAGCAGGTGAACATCACCAAGGGCTACCCACTCAGGCATGCGCCTGTATATGTGGCGGTTGTAAAGGCACTTGACAAGTCGTTCCGCAACCACCCGGGCGATTGTATATCGGCGTTGCAGGAGGTGGTAAAGGCTGTTGACGGGTTATCAAAACAGTCATTGCAACTCAAGCAGGACACCTGGCAGTGGCACATGGAGCGCGAGTCGCTTTACCAAACGCGGCGCGCACTCCTGCAGTTCATCACTATCCTGCGCGACCAAACGCTACAGACACTTGCCGAGCAGCCCGACCTGCTGCGCAGGCTGATAATGAGGCACATGGAGCAGATCACGCTGCCGTTCCACGGTGAGCCGATAACCGATCTGCAGGTGATGGGTGTACTCGAGACGCGAACACTGGACTTCAACCATCTGCTGCTGCTCAATGTGGAGGAAGGGGTTATACCCGCCCATCAGCCCGACAAATCGTTCCTGCCGTACTACCTGCGCAAGGCGTACGGACTGCAGACGCACGACGAGCGCGCGTCGGTGTATGCCTACAACTTCTTCCGCCTGTTGCAGCGAGCTGAGGACGTGACTATAGTGTTCAGTCAGTCGCAGACGTCCATGACCAAAAAGTCCATGTCGCGGTTCGTGATGCAGATGCTCGTTTGCCCCGAGGAGTTTGAGGTCAGCAAGTTCACCCTCACCGAGAGCAACACCTTGCAGCCCGCCAAGACGATAGAGGTGCCGGAGGGTACAGATTGGGTGAGCGCACGCCGTGCCAAAGGCAGACGCTTGAGTCTCTCGCCATCGGCTATCGGCACGTTCTATACCTGCAAGCGCAAGTTCTACCTGAGTTATATTCTCGGCTTGGACGAGGAGGACGAACAGGAGGTGATCTTCAGCAACCGCACCTTGGGATTGTTTGTGCACGAGGCGGTGCATTACCTGTACGAGCATCACTGCCACTGCAATGGCAAGAGCGCTGTGAAGATCAGCCCGAACCAAGTGGAGCAACTCAATACGCCCGAGAAACGCTTTGAGGCACTGGAGCATGCTTACCGGCGGCTGAACGATACGTACAAGGCAGACCACGAAGGTGCGGAAGATATCTATTTCATGGATCAGCATGCAATGGAGAACCGCGTGATTGACAAGTATATAGAGCGCGTACTTGACCGCGACCGTTACGATGCCGAGCACTGCGGACTGACTATCCTCATGCTCGAGCGGCCCATCTACACAACCATCACCCTTCCCTTCAGATATGGGATACTCAAACCCTCAAACGCTCAAACTCTCAAACCTCAAACCCTCAAACCCTCAAACTCTCAAACTCTCAAACCTCAAACTCCTGACTTGGATATTTCCGTTGGCGGAATAGTCGATCGCATGGACAAGATTGGCGGACTCAACCACCTGCCGGAGGTGACGCGTATCGTGGATTACAAGTGCGGCAAGTTTGTTCCGGCAAAGATGTCCGCCCAATCCGAAGACCTCTGCACACCCGGAAAGAAAGATACGGATTATGTGCGCCAAACCATGTTGTACAGTTTTGTGGCATACGACCAACGCCTGTCGCTTTTCAACGAGAAAGAACAGCCTTCCGGTTTTCAGCCGCACCTGTACTTCACCTCGCAGGACCTGATGAGCGCGGACACACAAACCCGCGTCAAACTTGACGGTAATGATATGACCTGCGACGAAAATACGAACGGCGACTACCGGTCGTTGATTGAGCGCATGCTGACGGATATAGTATCCGAGCGCGAGTTCGTGCAGTGTCAGGAATGTTCGTCCTACTGCCCGTTCCTGAATCTCTGCGGCCGTCAGGCGCAGGAATACTAAGCTCCGCCTGACGTATTGTTTTGCTCCGCCTGACTTGTTGTTTTGCTCAGTCTGACTTGTTGTTTTGCTCAGTCTGACGTATTGTTCTTACCAGCCGGCTCGTTACTCCAGCCGGCTGTTTTTTTGTACTTAAATATTGCAAACACAATTATTTATTAAAATAATTTGCAAAAGTCAAAATTTTTTCGTACCTTTGCAACGGAAAAATAAAAACGAAAGGACAAGTTATGGCTCAAGTTTTCTCTCCATACCAGATGCAAATTTTGGACTGCATCGCAAATGTACACAGTGACAAGGAACTGTGTGATATTCGTGATCTAATTGCTGAGTATTTCTCTAACAAAGCTTTAGATGAGATGGAGCAACTTTGCAAAGAGGGCAAATTATCTACTCCTGTTATTCAATCCTGGTCTAAAGAACATCTTCGTACAGCCTATATTTGATTAGGTATGGAAAATATTGTCTTAGATACCAATTGCCTCATTCCTTCAATCAAGAGAGATAGTATCTACTATCCTATATGGAGGGATTTTATGGCAGGGAAGTATTGCTTATGTTTCACGGATGAGATTTTGAATGAATACGAGGAGATTATCGCGCAACGTACCGGTTCTGCAGATGTAGCAAGGAATATCATTCAAGCCATACTTAACCGCACAAATACCAAACACATCCGCGTATATTTTCGCTTTGAATTGATTAAAGCAGATCCTGACGACAATAAATTCGTCGATTGCGCTATCAAAGCAGAAGCCAAATATATTGTTTCTGAGGATCATCATTTTGATGTGCTCAAAGATATCAAGTTTCCACCTGTCAATGTTATTGGTATTGATGAGTTCTTACAAGAATTGCAAATGGCTAAATAGTAAATGATTTTATGCCGAGTCATGAAATAGCAACGGTTGTATATAGAACGATACTATTCGGAATTTGAATAATTTTTGACAAAAACGTTCCGTTCGATCGGGGTTTTATCGAGGGAATATCGAAGTTAAGTCGGAGTTGAGTGGTAAGAGTTGAGTTGTTGGGTTTCGCTGCCGCAAGTCGTTTTTTGTAGAGGTTTTGTTCCTCTCATGGGTAATTCATAAGCACAAACTAAAATTCTCATAATATGAAAAACCATTCTTTTTTCATTTCCCTGCTGATTCTCCTTGCCATCAGCATCCCTTCTGCGTGGGCAGCGCAGGTAAGTTGGGCATTCACAACGCTACAAGCAACGAGTGGCACTCAATCAGGAATAGCTTGGAAGACAGGTCAGACAGGTTCTGCTACGGCAACAGCTTGCAATTCAACTAATGGATTGGTACTCTATGGAGTTGCTTCTGGAGGCGGTTATTTCCAAACCACATCTGCCTTCGGCGGCGCAATTACAAATGTAAACATCGAATCTACCAATAAAAAGAACACTCCCAAATACACAGTTTATTGTTCTACCGATGGCTTAAACTGGACAGAAATCGCAATAGGTCAAACCGCGGGAATCAATGATCATGCTGTTACAGGTTCTTATACTTACGTGAAAGTCGCCAACACTACTGCTGCTACAGCACAATTAGGCGTTACATCCATAACGGTAACATATACTGCTGGTGGTGAATCAACACCTTCTCTTTCTGTCTCTCCGACAACTATTGATTTCGGTACAGTAGAACAAGGTGCCAGTGTTGACGCAAAGAAGGTTGCTGTAGAATTTGCTAATTTGACAGGTTCTGTGAGCTATTCAGGTTTAAGCGGTGCTTTTAGCGCAACGGGGACAATTAGCAGCACGGGCGATCAAGTTACTATTACTCCCAACACATCTACAGTTGGCGAATATTCACAAACACTGACTGTTCAGTCGTCCTCTGATAACAAATCTGCAACAGTTACCGTGACAATGAATGTTGTTGAGCCGTTTAACGGAAGAAAGTTGACTTTCGATGTATCTTCTAATCCCGGAGAATGGCCGACAGCCAACTCGACCACCACAACCGACTATACATACACACTGAATAAAGTAGATTATACATTTGCTCTAAACAATGTAAAGAGCAGTACGGGATATTTGATGCTCACAGCAACAGCCAAATTAGGACTTCCTGCTTTGAGTAGCTATAAGTTGGTTAAGGTTGAAGCCACTAATAGTAGTGGATGCTCTACAAGCACCAAGGTGGCTGTTACAAGCGATGAGAGCGGAACAACAGTCTCTGGTGGTGCAGCACAAACATTTGCTACAAAAAGCACAAAATACACCTACACACTTTCCGGCACGCAAGCAAATACGGTTTATTATTTATATGTTACCAGCAAAAACTGCCAGTTAACGGAAATAACATTGTATTACGAGGAAGCTGCTGCTCCTGCTGTTGAAACTCCTACTATCTCCGGTGAAGCTAATTTCACCACCACAACGACGGTAACATTAGGCTGCACGACTGATGGCGCTGCAATCTATTACACAACAGATGGCTCTACTCCTACTTCTTCTTCAACGCTTTATTCCGAGCCTTTCACGCTTAACGCAACTGCAACCGTCAAGGCGATTGCTATCAAAAGCGGAACTTCCAGCAGCGTAGCAGAAAAAGCCTTTACGAAGATTGAGACACTGACAACAATGGACGCAATCTTTGCTGCGGCTTCAACTGCCGGAAACACTGCCACCGATTGCTACATTACATTCAATAACTGGATTGTAACTGGTGTCAAAAATTCCAACGCTTATGTAACTGACGGAACGAAAGGATTTATTATCTACCAACGTAGCCACGGCTTTGCTGTCGGGGATGTACTTAACGGCACGGTAGCATGCAAGGTGCAATTATATAGTGGCGCAGCCGAGCTTACAACATTGACCAAAACGACGCAAGGTCTATCTGTCAGCACCGGTGGCGTTGCTACTATCAATGAACTTGACGCGGAAGGTATTACTGCACTTTCTGGCGTGAACACCGGTTCACTCATTAAGGTAAGCGGTGAATGCACAACAGAGAGCACTAACTATTATATTGCAGGTGTACAACTATACAATACTTTGTTCGATTTTGATGCTCCTACAGCCGGAAAGAACTATAATTGCTCAGGCGTATATGTGCAATTCAACTCGACCAAAGAAATGCTTCCGCGTTTGGCTGCCGACATTGAGGAGGTTGTAGAAGAAGGCGCACCCGAAGCACCGACATTCTCACCTGCCGCCGGCACATATACCGAGGTGCAGAGTGTTACTCTTTCCTGCGAAACGCAAGGTGCTACAATCTATTACACAACTGATGGTACAACACCTACAAGTTCATCGACTGTTTACTCCTCTGCAATCTCTGTTGGCGAGACAATGACCATCAAGGCTATTGCCATCAAGAATGAAATCGAAAGTGCACTTGCAACCGCTGCATATACCATCAACCTGACGGAAGACGAGAATACCTCCAAGACATGGGATCTGTCAATTGATGAAACAGTATCTGCAAGTACTACAGAATTAACGTGGACGGCTACTTATGTGGATATGGTGTATGCGAAAGAAACATCAACAACTAACGCCAACAACTACTACCCTGGTACGTCAGGCAAGTCATATACGTCTACTCGTTTCTATACAAACGGAGTGTTGACAATCACTCCAAAGAATAAGCAAATTACATCTATTGTTTTCGCTGCTACATCTTCTAGTTACGCATCAGCGTTAGCAAATAGCACATGGACAAATGCGACAGCAGTAGCATCTGAATCAAATGTCGTTGTGACTGCCGCAGGTGCAGGTGCAGTTTCTGCGGTTATTGGCGCTACGTGTGGTTTAAAAACTGTTCGGGTTGCATATACCGATGTTGATACCTCAATTCCTGCAGAACCAACATTCTCACTTGCTGCCGGCACATATACCGAAGTGCAGAGCGTAACTCTTGCATGTGAAACGCAAGGTGCAACTATCTATTACACCACCGATGGTTCAACGCCTACTAACGCGAGCACGCAATATACAACGGCTATTAGTGTTGGCGAGACAATGACCATCAAGGCTGTTGCCATCAAAGACGACAAATCAAGCCCTGTAGCAACGGCTACATATACCATAAATCTGCCGGAAGATGAGAATACCTCCAAGACTTGGGATCTGTCAATTGATGAAACAGCATCTGCAAGTACTACAGAATTAACGTGGACGGCTACTTATGTGGATATGGTGTATGCGAAAGAAACATCAACAACTAACGCCAACAACTACTACCCTGGTACGTCAGGCAAGTCATATACGTCTACTCGTTTCTATACAAACGGAGTGTTGACAATCACTCCAAAGAATAAGCAAATTACATCTATTGTTTTCGCTGCTACATCTTCTAGTTACGCATCAGCGTTAGCAAATAGCACATGGACAAATGCGACAGCAGTAGCATCTGAATCAAATGTCGTTGTGACTGCCGCAGGTGCAGGTGCAGTTTCTGCGGTTATTAGCGCTACGTGTGGTATAACAACTGTTCGGGTTGCATATGCCGATATAGACGCATCGATCCCTGCCACACCGACTTTCTCTGTAGCCGCAGGCACTTACACATCTGCACAGAGTGTAGAACTCAGTTGCGAAACACAGGGCGCGACAATCTATTACACGCTTGACGGTTCTGATCCTGACAACACAAAGGCTCAGTACTCCGGTGCCATCAGCGTAGAAGAATCAATGACTATCAAAGCCATCGCTATCAAAGATGATAAATCAAGTGCTGTGGCAACCGCTGCTTATACCATCAATATTCCAGAAGATGGAACAGGAACTACCTACGCTAAGATAACTTCGGCAGCTGATCTTACAAATGGAGAATATCTGATTGTTTATGAGAATGTAGCGGGCTCTGTAGCATTTAATGGCGCACTTGAGACACTGGATGCCGTAAGCAATACGGTGGTTGTTATAGCAAGCAATGGTTCGATAGCCGGAACGGAAAGTATCGATAATGCAACATTTACAATCGCTGCAAAAGAAGGAGGATATTCTATCAAGTCTTCCTCTAACAAGTACATCGGCTTCACTAACTACGATAACGGTTTATCGGCAAGTGACGAAGATGCATTTACCAACAGCATTTCCTTTGATCAGGATGGTGCTGTGATTGGAATAACATTTGAAGAAGGTACAATCACATTGCGCTATAATAATACAAGCAATCAGACTCGCTTCCGTTACTACAAGAGCAATCAGCAAGTTATCCAACTCTACAAGAAAGAGTCTGCAGAGCCTGTCGTTTATACGCGCTCGATTACCGCTGGACAGTTCGGAACAATATGCTTACCTAAAGGTGGTACAATAGAAGGCGCTACAATCTTCGAGATCGCACACAAGAAGGAAGGAAAGATATTCTTCGACGAGATCTCTGAAGCCACAATGGTTGCCGGTCGTCCGTATATCTTCTATCCGAATAACGGTGCAAGCAAGTTGAAAGTTTATTATACCGGAAGCGAGAATGCAGCAGCCAGCAGCTACAACGGATTGCATGGCTCGTACGGGAAAACAGCGTTGGAACAGAATGCCGGAAATTACATTTTGTACGATAACAAGTACTACCTTGTTAACAGCACGGCTTATGTGGGCGCCAACCGCGCGTACATCAAGTTAAGCGAAGTGCCGACGGAAGAGCAAGCTCCGGCACCGGGGCGCAGACGTGTATCAATGGATGTACAAGGCGAGCAGGTTGCTACAAGTATTATCAACACCCATTATGGCGATCAGCCGATGAAGGTGATGATTGACAACCAACTCTATATCATACGTGCTGGACAAATGTTCGATATGACTGGTAACAAGATTAAGTAAACCGATAAATAAAGACAATTATGAAAAAGAACTTGTATATCAATCCCGAGACTCAGGTCACAGAGATGACCGGAATGCAATTTATTTGCGATTTTACCAATCCGAGCGTCGGTGATGGTGGTGGCACCTCTGGTATAGGTGGTACACCAACAGGTAGCTAACCTCACGGTTTGAGTGCGCAAAAGTGGCAGGTTTTTGATAAGCCTGCCACTTTTGCCAGTACATTTTTTATTTCGTTTGCTGCGCGGGACTTCAGTTCCGCGTTCCCGTTCTCCTTTTCTTTTTTCCCGTTCTTCCTGACCCTTGCACATCGATTGTCACCGCTACTGTTAGTGATTAGTTGGAGGTATCTTGGTCAGTTGTTGGTAAGTATCCTACCTTTCTTCTACTACATGTTGCACTCTTTGCAAAAAAAACTACCATTAAGCGCAGCGGTGTTCTGTTTCAGGCGGTATTCCGCTGTCCATGCTTCGTCCTTTGCGCCGGAATTTGATTCTGGCACGGCTCTTCGAGCCGCCTGTGTATCCCGCGTCCTGCGCTTCAATGCAGGAGCAGTTTCCTGTGCTTGCGATTTCTATGAGCGTGTATGATTGGTGTCTTGTGTTCGCGGCTGCCTTGTCCCGAAAAAAACACACACCACAAAAAAATGTCTTATCCTGAAAAAAATAGACACATTGTAAAACATCTAAAAACGGTCTGCTAATTTTAGGAAAAGTCAAAGAGAAAAGACCGCAGCCCGCGGCTACTCAATGACAAATGCAAATGCAGAAACTATCAG
>CALZOG010000026.1 GCA_945827635.1 uncultured Bacteroidales bacterium | reverse complement strand
CCCATGTCCCGCTTAGACCATCCCATGAGAATTTGTGAAATTCATGGGTACATCTCCCATCAGTTTTTCGTTAGCTCCAAGGCAGAACACCTCTGTAGAAGGTTGGATATATCGCTTGGCTGTTTTCATTGTTTTACACATTTAGGTTGTTATTGAATAGCAGTTACTTTCTTGCCTTGTGCGTCATACAGATTGCCGTCACGCAAGATGAACAGTTGTCCGTTCACAATCATTTTCTCTACAAAATCCGCGCCGCGTTGTGCGTCGCTGCTTAATTGTTCGGCATCGGTGGCAACATTTTGTGTGCGGCGGATAACCTGCAGAGCGTAGGAGTTGTCTGTTCCCTGCTCGAGGGTGAAGTTGTAATCGCTCATGTTCATATCCCAGATGATCACTCCGTTGCGAGTGAGGTAAATATCCTCTTCGGTATTGCGATCGATAGAGAGTGTATATTCGCCCTGCTCGGGAGCAAAGAACTGCAAGGGTATAATAGCCTCGTTGGCATTGTATGGTGCGTAAACGGCGCAGAGGTCTTTGCCCTTGGTGTTCGTCCATAGGCGTGCCACCTTGGCAGCTGTGAGTTCGCCCAACTTCTGCACATCGAAGCCGCGGGTATAGGTGTCGGTAGCGTTCTCACTGCATGTGACGAACAGGTTGTCGCGCGTCAGTCCGTTCTGTGACAAGGTGAGTGTCAGCTGCTCGCTGTACTTCTCTTGTTCGCGCTGCGGAGCACGCAGGATATTGGTAGCGTTGTAGGCTGCGTCCATTGTCAGTTCGCTAAGTGCGTCAGAGCGCTGTACGAAGTAGGAAGCACCTACTGCAAACGCCTGTGAAGCAGATGAAGTAGCGTTATAAGCGTTTGCTGCATGGTTGTACATCTGTACTACCGGAGTTCCGCGTAAGGTGATATAACTCATTGTGCCGTTACCTACCCCGTTCCAGCCGGCATCCTCGCTGCTGTTGGTTGATTGCAGGGGCTGCGTGGTAGCGGTGTTGAATGCGCCGTTGGGAACCATTTCGAAGCGGTACTTGTTGATTCGCGAGTCGATGGTCATGGTGTATGCCACACCCGGTTGGAGTATTCCGCGGTACTTCTTCCATGCGTACTGCCCTTGTGCGCGCAGATCCTCGTGGAAGTCCATGATTGCGTAGTTGCGCTCGTTGACGATTGTGTTCCATGTCTCTCCGTCCGCCGAGCGGGTTATGCCTGTCAGGGCGTTTACGGGGAACGGAACAGTGAAGTCGTACCAACCAGCACTGGCATTTCCCGCCGGATCGAGGTCAATGATGAAGTACGCGTGCCCATGGTTGTTAAGTTTAGCCGCACCGCTGATCTGTCCGGACTTGGGAGTGCCAGCCTCGAAAGTTGAGTACAGGGTGAAGTCGTTGATCTCTACGTTGCCTTCGTTGAGCAGGAGTTGTCCGCCGGCCTCAACGATAATGTTGCCATAGGTGGTGCGGTTGAGCGAGTTGCCGTCGCCGACGATAAGTTTGCCACCATTCTTGATGGTTACTGTTTTGCCCTCATTGATTGTCAAGCCAGCAACGGTAATTGCTGTAGTCATCTCAATATCACTATTGATAACTACTCGATCGGTAGCAGTAGGTACACCTCCTGTCCAGTTATCGGCATTATCCCAATCATCATTCACGTTTCCGTTGAATACTATTCCTTCGTTTACAGTCAGTGTGCACAAGCCTTCGCCGTTTGCATAATTGGCATTAGCAGAAGCAAAGCTTACTGCGTATGTATATATTCCTACCTCAGGTGTACTTGATTGATCTACACCTTCAGCCCAGACAATCGTACCGTCAACGGGTTCACCGTATATGCCGGTTGTTATGTTGGCAAACTCCATTACTTCTGCCAAAGTCTGACCGGCAACAATAGTAGCCGTTGCAGCAATAGTCGCAGGCGCAGGATTGATTGTTACAGGCACATCTATTTCTACAGGCAGGAACCAACGGTCGTCTGTCGGGGTAAAGATTGCCTTGGCGGTTGTTGTGCTTACATTGGGCTGCTCTGAGGGATTTTTCCATGCGTATGCACCCTCAATAGTCTCGTTGGGCTCAGGAATAATATCGGTTACAACAATGTTGCCTGTGATTGTCGAAGAAGACAAGGCTTGTCCATACGTGATTGCCGAACCGGTCAGCTCGTTTGAAGTAACCGTAGGTACATATTTCTCTATACCTACAACCACTGTACAGGTTTGTGTAGTGTACCAGTTGGTATTGCTCGGAGTGAATACAACTGTATAGCCGGTGTTATTACGTTCTATCGCTGTGGCGGTATTTTGCCAAGCAAAGCTGCCTTCAACCGTTGCTTCACCGCCGGTCAATGTGCTTGCGCTCAAAGTGGCTGGCATCAGAACGGAAGAAGCTGAAGGATTAACGGTGATTGCTGGAGTTACCTTGCTGATTGTGAAAGTGCGCTCAACAGCCTCAGCAGCATTAAAATACTTGTCACCTGCTTGTGTTGCACGGAAAGTTACTATGCCGTCTTTGATTATCGTCACTTCGCCAGTAGTGCTGTTTACAGTTGCTACCTCGCTTCCGGTAACTACCTCGTAACTTACACTCAAACCGGACGAAGCGGTTGCTGACAAAACAAGATTATCAGTAGTCTCTACTTCCTGAACTTGCGTCCAATTGATAGTCTGGTCGCTCTTGGCAACCGTTGCCGTTACAGGGATTGTGAACTGCGTGCCGCTGATAGCATCCTTTACAACAATATTGTCGGTGAAACTCCCCGGTTCAGTAGGTATCAGTTTTACATTCATTGTATATGAACCTACTTCGCCACACTCTCCAAGTTCAATCTTTGTTACCTCAACACTACCGTTCAACAGGGCAAGTTGAGCATCATTGTGCGAAACGGTGAGATCACTCTTACAGTTCGAATAGTTAATAATCACCTCTTTGTCCTGCTCATCAAGACGTGCAATATGCCCAAGATTGATAGCTTTGGTTGTTGACTCAATAAACTGTGCACGGGTTATTTCTACATTGTTGATATAATGATAACCCGTTCCACCTTTCGGACGAACAATCTTTATTTTTGTTGCATTTCGGTTCAGCTGAATTTCTGGAGAAGACTTATACTCACCGACAGTTGGAGTTACGCTACCCAAGGGAGCACTCCATGCTCCGTTAACAAATTGGTAGACTTCAAGCGTACCACCATAGAAGCATGCAGCCCACTTCTCACCTTTATGTTCGAATGTCAGTTTGTCTGGATCGCCTTGGCTGCGGTCAATAGTTATTTCTTTTGTGATTTCATTCGCATTCATTTGGAAGAACTCGTACTCTCCACTTAAGTTTGTTGGGATAAGCGGATCTTCGCATCCACTGGCAGTACGGCGTACGCGTACAGGCTTCGAAACCACTGCTGCGGCATAAGTCTCATCTTCATCGACAGTAGCTGTAATTGTAGTCGAGCCTTCAGTTGCAGAATAGGTCAGTGTATTACCAGAAATGGTTGCAATGCCTGTCGCTCCAGTGATTGCATACTTAATTTTAGCCGTTTGAGCTGGCACTTCTTCCAGTTCTCCCGTTTCGTCATCTATAGCCATTACCACAGCCGTCAGAGTGACTGTTTTTGTCAGGGCATCAGGATCCAATTTACTCAAGTTCTGCGTCCAAGCGATTGTCTGACGAATCTTATCTGTTACAGTAAATGTTTTAGAAATAGATGTGGCAGCCTTCCATTTGTCATTACCGGCTTGCGAAGCAGTGATCGTAACATCCCCTTTGCCCTTACCCAGAATCATTGTTCCCTCAGCAGTTACCTCAGCAATCGATGGGTTGGAAGATGAGTAGGTTACCGTTAGACCGCTTGAAGCAGACGCTAGAGTCACTTCATCCTCCACGTTGATAACAGGTTTATCTGCCGAATAGGAAGGAAGCCATGAAATAGTCTGCTCGCGTTTCAAGCCCGTTCCCTTCAGAGTGATTGTAGCTGTGCTTGTTCCGTCGGTGATGGTTATAGTACCATTATACGTTGTTGCCGCCTTCGGATAAAAATACACATTGAAAGAATAGTTGTCAATGTCTCCCAGCTTTCCGGGAGCACACGCAGCCTCTGTGCCGTTGTCACTTGCGCAGGCGTTTGCTCCTACATTGTAAGTATTTCCTGCTGCACTGGTTGTTAAAGCACCTGTTGTATTATCCATTTCGCCCAAGCGGAAAACCTCTTTGTCACCAGATGTAAGTTTAACCGTCATGTCTGCATTGGTCAGAAACGAGCGCAGGTTAATAGCAATAGGATCGGAATAATTCTCGACAGATGTATTTGCAAATGTTTTGGTCACAGAAGTTGTACCATTACCGCCATTATAAAGAAGAATATGCTTTGCCAATGGGATTTTAACGTTCTTGATATAAACAGTTCTTGACCTATTCCCCCGCGAAAATATATACTTGGCACTAAAACTTGTACTCGATGCAGATAAACCACTGCCTGTTATATGGCTGTAATTATAAGTGTAAGTATATTTATGAGTGTACAATGTAGTCCCCAGAATTTTTTTGCTACTTCTTGAGTACGATGACGAGACATCAAGTGCTACCGAACAACTTTTTCCGCCAAATTCTATATTGTATTCACTCACCCCGTATTCTTTAGGGTCTGATATTTTCGAACTATTTTTGTTTATTTTCTCATATGAATCTTTCCCTGGCAGTTTTGAGTCAAAACTAAATGTTCCGTCATGAGGAAGGAATGCATCGGAATATGTATGAATAACTACTCCAGCTGTAGCTGAAGTAGATTTTGAGTATTCGGTTGCATCATACAGCGAGTACCATGCTCCGCCGTTATATGTTTGGCCCCATGCATTGCTGCTCATCGCGAGCAGAGTGAATGCTAAAAGAAGGGGCTTGTGAATAAATGAATTGAATGTAGTAAAAATATATTTCATTTTTTCTTTTTTATTAGTTTCACAATTATTTTATGTTGTGCAGCATATTTACGGAGATTGCGGGAAAATGTACGATTTTTAAGATTAATCGCAATCATTGGTAATAAATAGCTGCAAAAACGGGTACAAAGTTAAGAATAATCTTTGAAATATGCAAATTTTTTGGCATTAAAGTAGTGTGATGTGAAACATTATATAGTCAATTCGTAAATTCGGTACTATGTGCAAAGAGCGGTATGCAACCAAAAGCGGCAAATTGACACACGCAGTTACCAAAAATTCACGTTCTAATCGGTCGTTACAGACAAATCTTCGCAAGTGCTCTTTGAAAGAAGACAAGAAAGGTATAAAACGCGGCGGCAGGCGGCAAAAATTATCGTAAAGTTAGAGCACTTTTTTGATAATCATATCATAGTTCCGCGCGTCCTGAAGCGTATATACACCTCCGCAGCCGTTGTAGAGCGCTATAGCATACTGCACGCCCTCTGGCATATCTTTGCCATTGTAGTTCGTAGGCTCTGGCATTGAGAAGTCGGAGATCGTCCAATCAAGGCGAGGTTTGAACCAAGAGCCGTTGTTGAGCGCACGGATAAGAGCCTGCTGCTTGTAAGGCGGTGTAGCGTTCCACATAGATTCTGAATCACGGAGGCACTCGGCATGTACAGGACGCTTGCCACCGGCAGCAAAAAAAGCAGATAACAAACAATCAAAAGAGGAAGAGGGCTGTTCCGGTGTCGCGAGTGACTCGCGCACCGAACAATTTATTTCCTTCTCTTCTTTATATATTTCTTTATTATATATAGTGTTGCCAGAAACAACATTTTTGTTGCCAGAAACAACACCTGTGTTGTCAGAAACAATGGGGGTGTTGTCAGAAACAACGGGGGTGGTATCGGGAGCCGAGTCGGGGATGTTGACAGGCAGAGCCCGCCAAACGTTGTTGACATAAACGATGAGTTTCATTTTGACAAGAGTATCGAGGATGCGTTTAACAGCACCAGGATCGAGACAAAGATTGGTGGCAAGTGCCCGTTTCGAACTGTTGAAGCCATGTACAGTGGAGTTTTTGGCGTTCGTCAGTCCGTAGATATATGCATAGACACGGCAAGCAGCCGGGGGTAAGCCCAGTTGCCACATCCATTGATATTCTGTAACGAAGACTGACACGATTAAATTGACCGTTGAAATGTGTTAAAAGTTTCGATAAAACTTCGATATTCCCTCGATAAACCCCCGATGGAACGGAACGAAATCGTCGGCAACGCGTTCGCACGGACTGACCGCTCCGCGCTCATTAAGGCGACGCGTGCCTCCGATTTTCCCCACCAAAACATTGCTCTGCAAGTTTTGTCGGGGCCCCCAAGGATTCTGATTCACCCCGAGAAGTATCTGATTTTCCACAAGAGTTTGTAACGAAAAACACTGCAAAGTTACGGCAAAAAAATGAGAAAAGCAAATAAATTCTAAAAAACGCCATAAAAGCCTGATAGTCAGTCGCAAACAAAATGCAAAAAAAATGCAAAAAAAAGCCTCCCCCCGCCCCTCCCTAAAAGGAGGGGAGGTAGGAGGGGAGAGCGGATGGGAGGGTGGTGATATAGGAGAGGAACGCGGCGGAATACCGCCGAGAACTGAACACCGCTGCGCTACTAATCAACAGGACGACAATAGAAATCGCTCATGGAAATAGCGAGCACGGCTTAGGGAAGAGGAGTGCCGTGCAGGGTGTATGCGCCGGAAGCGGTGCGGATGAACAACATGCCATCACGCATAAAGACCCGAGCCTCGGGCAGCGAGGTAGCGTTATCCGTTGCATCTTGAAGATTGGGATAAGCCTCCTGGCTAACGATATACAGGGTTACGAGATCATGGTCGTAACTAACAATCACGTATGCGCGGGTGTAACAGTCGGTGTCGAAAGAGGGGAGGTTGAACTTGTTTGCCACGACATACTCCTTGCCACGATAGGTGAGTGAAGTCCAGCTTGTGACGTACACTGAGTCGAGCACCAAATAGCGGCATACATCGGTTGAGTCGATTGTCTCTCCCGCCTGTTCGGGCATTACCTCGGTGTTCTGACCGACCTTGAACTGCTCGGAGGGTGAGATCTCGGGCACTCCGAAGTAATTGATGAACCTGCCCGTTACACCGGAGAGTTGGTCGCCGGCCTTGAGGCCATCGCCGTAGCGTTTGCCTGTCTCAGCATCACCGCGGTCAAAGAGGAGCATAGAGCCAGTGTTATCGCGGACGTAGATATAACTGTCGTACTTCTTGGTGACCTGTACGGGATTGAGATAGACCTCGGCGTGATCGTCGGAGCGTACAGCCTGTTCGACAGTTAGCGGCCGGAGCAGGTGGAGGAGTACGATAGCCTCGGCACTCACGTTGCCGGAGGTGAACACGATCGTATCGGCATAGATACCCGCCAGCGGTTCAGCCTGAGCACTGAGGTCGTAGGAGACAGTGAGGTTATCTCCATCGCGATCAAGCAGGTCGGCAGAGAGGGTGAAGACCTCGTGATTGGTGTGGGTGACGGATATATCTTGGGTGAGTCGGTTGGCGTTGATCTGGATCGTTTTTGCGCCGGCAGTCTCGATGGTTGTGCCGAAGTTGACGATCGGAGCAACGATAGCCTCTATATCTCCCATGGCAGGGACGCAGCGGTAGAGGCATACAGGCGTTTGCGAGCGCTCCTGATAGCATGCGAAGAGCGTAGGGTTGTTGGCAGCGTTGTACTGGATGATCTTAGCCAGGCTGTTGCCGAGGTTGGTGATCACCGCCTCGCCGCCTTGCTCGATCTGTATATCCCAGAGACCATAGTTGCCGTACGTATCTGGGGCCACGACATCCGTCCATAGTGCGAGTCTGTTCTTTGTTTTGCCGCCTGAAGCCACGAGATATGCCTGCTCGTAGCGTAGTTCGTCCTGGAAGACATAGGCTGTACGTCCGCCGATCTCGGCTATACGCAGGGTATAGATAGCCCGTTCGTCGGGATCGACCTGCATACGGTCGGAAGAGTAATGCGCCTTGATAGCATGGATATTGTTGACGCTTTCCCACTCGTCGTAGTAGCCCATGATATAGTTCACTCCGGGCTTGTGCACGCCGAAGATAACCTGATCAGAGTCCTGGAGCTGGTTGATATCGGTGACGAGTTGGTAGGTGTCTGTAGTGAAGACCGAACTGCCGCCATTAGCCGAGCGTATAGTAATGCTGTTGATGTAAATGCCGTTTTCGGTACAATCGACCCAGAACTTGATTTTACCTGTCTGGGGCGTGTCAAACGTGAGTATCGAGTCGCGGTTATAGATTCCCTGGCCGCTCTGTGCAGGTTTGTTGACGGTAAGGTGGAGCGGCTCGTTGTTGCCGACCTGTACGTGAATCGTTCCGCGTCCCTTGCTGCTGTTCTGGCAGAAGTTAACGGTCACTCGTCGCACCTGCTCAAACTCGAGGACGGATGTACATCCTGCGCCTGTTGTGCCGGTCTTGACACCCACGCCCTGCGAGTACAAACGTCCCTGTGCGTCCTGGCGACCGGTGGCGTACTCCGAACCCTCCTGGTCGCATGTCCATCCGTCGGTTATACCGTCACAGGCCGTAGCATCAACCTTGCTGCCCCAGGTGGCAGAGGTGAACGTATATGTTGTAACACCCGCCAACAGATATGCCGGCAGCATAAGCAACGAAAAGAAAAATATAGTAAAACGCTTCATGATATATTAGATTTTTGGATAGTTTGCACCAAATAAACGTGCAAAACTACGAAAATTTTCTGATATATGCAAACCTACAACAAAAAAAAGTGCATATATTTGCAAAATTAAATATTTTTTCGTATCTTTGCATGCGGAAAAGGAAGCAGACCGACCGCTGCGCTGACAGAGTACAGACCGCCTACGGCTGACAGGATATAGAAATAAGCATTTGATATGACAAACAAAGAACAATACGCATTATTTTGCCAACGTAACCCGCTCATGCCGGTAACGATGCAACCGTGGTGGCTGGACGCCGTGTGTGCCGGCAAGCAATGGGACGTGCTGCTGATTATGCGCAGCGAGTTGCAATCGTCGAGTTGGTGGCAGCGGAAGAAAGACCAGCCCGCAGAGACGGAAGAGGAGATAGTGGCAGCCCTCCCCTACCTGCTGAGCAAGCGGCTATGCTACAAGTTCGTTGTTATGCCGCAAATGACTATCTCCGGCGGCTTATGGCTAAGCGACGAGTTGCAGGCGACCCCCGACATGCAAGAGACCCTCGCCAAGGTGCTCGCCAAGAAACTGCGCGAGCTGAAGATTGCGTACTACTATCAGCAATATCCCGTAGGTAACCCTATGCCTCACTGGCTTGCCAAGCAAGGTCTGACGGTTGAGCAGCGCGTAACGTACCGGCTGAGCAACGTGACGGACATAGAGGCGGTAGAAGATGCGTACTCGAAGAACAAGAAACGTCAGATCGACCGAGCCGCAGACCTCAGCGTGGACACAGAAATGAGCGCTGAGGAGTTCTACCGTTTTCATACGCAATGTATGGCAGAGCGCGGGCATAAGTTGTCATATTCGCGTGAGTTTCTGCTGGTACTTGAGCGCAAGAGTGCACGGGAGAAAGCCTCGCAGTTCATACGTATCCGTCAGGGCGAGACGACGGTAGCAGCAGCGTTTGTGGTGTGGGACAGACGATATATGTACTACCTTATTCCCGCCTACCTGCCGTCCGCCTCAAAGACCGGTGCCTCGGCACGATTGGCGGATGAAGCGATACGTCTGGCGCAACAGAAAGGCTTACAGTTCGATTTTGAGGGCGGGAACAACGACGAGGGTGTGTCCAATCACTATCGTCAGTTCGGCGCACAGCCGGCAACGTACTGCAGCGTGAGCAAGCTGTACAGGCCATCGTTTGCAGTGCTGCTGTGGGCAAACAAGTTGAGTGAACGGCTACATAAATATTAGAATTAGCCTTGAGCAGATGAAAGTACTATACCTCACTCCATGGTACCCGAGCAAAGAAGATGCGATGGCGGGATTGTTCGTACAGAAGCATGTTGATTCTGTACGCAATCAGGGCGTGGATGTGCGTGTGCTTCACTCGCAAACGTGGGGCGGACTGCTGCGCGGCTGGCAGCAACTGAAACGTGAGTGGGGCTTGCCGGACGTAGTGCAACTGAACGTGATACAGAAGCAAGGCGTGTTGGCACTATGGCTGAAGCGCAAATATAAGATCCCCTACATCATAATCGAACATTGGAGCGGCTACCTGCCCGAGAACGGGCAGCTTATGCAGATGCCAGCGTACAAACGCCGCCTATACGCACGCATTGCTAACAAGGCAAGCGTGCTGCTGTGCGTGAGCAACCGATTAGCCGACGCCATGCGGCAATGCGGGGTGACGAACACCGACTGCCGGAAGATCAATAATGTGGTGGATGAGTTCTTTTACGATAAAGTCGAAAGTCGAAAGTCGAAAGTCGAAAGGTCGAGTGCGCTCGGCAGTGCAATCAATTCAGTTGGGAGCAAAAAGACCCTGTTGCACGTGAGTTGCTTTGACGAGCGTGCGAAGAATGTGAAGGGCCTGCTGCGAGCAGCGAGGATGTTAGCCTACCGGCGTCTGGACTGGCAGCTGGTGCTGGTGGGCACAGGCGTTGACTACCAAGAGGTACGCGCGTATGCAGACGAGCTGACATTCCCCGAAGGGCTGCTGCAATGGCGAGGGGTGTTGCCGCCAAGACAGGTGGCAGAAGAACTGGCGCAAGCAGATATATTCGTGCTACCCTCCAACTACGAAAACGCTCCTGTAGTGATCTCGGAGAGCCTTGCGCGAGGAGTGCCGATTATATCCACGCGAGCAGGCGGTATACCCGAGATGGTCAGCAGCGAATGTGGCATACTTGTTCCGCCGCGTGACGACCAGGCGCTGACCGAAGCCATGGCAACAATGCTCGACCACTGCAGCGAATATAACCGCGATACGATTCGCCAAGCCGGACAGCAATACTCCTATCAGGCTGTAGGCTCGCAACTGGCAAACATCTACCGGGAAGTATGCACTACACTGTAATCACAATACTGACGCTTATTCGCTTAGTTATCTTTGCATCGATGCTTGACTTACCTATCTTAGTAGCAAGCCCATATAGCGTACGGTTGTGGTGCAACTATCTGGCATCAACATTGGTGTTGTGGTGTCCGCTACTGCTCACCGAGAGGCGGTGATAGACTTACGTAGTATCGTTGCTGTTAGATATTTGGCTGATTGGTAATCTTATATATTTCCGCAGTTATGGTGACCTGCTGAACGTTGGAAATATGGATGGCATCTGGGCAGCCGTATTTCCTTTCGTACGCACAAAAGACCAGATCTTTCTCGTCTTTACACTATCCTGGATTCTGCTTTGCGAGAACATGCCGCACATTAACCGCCCTACTCTACCACGGCGATTGGTAGTCAGCGTAGCGTGCCTGAGTATCTGCTGCGTCCCGAAGGCGATGGCATGCATGAAGTCAGAATCACCCTTATCACCTTTTGCCACCTACTATGCCGATGTGAGTATGGGTAGGCTGTGGTACGTGCACACTTACGGTGCAATCAC
Organism: uncultured Bacteroidales bacterium; assembly: GCA_945827635.1. Classification (GTDB taxonomy): domain Bacteria; phylum Bacteroidota; class Bacteroidia; order Bacteroidales; family Paludibacteraceae; genus Colicola. The sequence goes on along the minus strand of CALZOG010000026.1, from coordinate 12,102 downwards.
TCATCTGGCGAACGAGACAGTGCAGATACGACAGCATACACGCCATCTGAGCAGATGTACCGCCTATCGGACAGAATGATCCGAACGAATTACTTCAGCCATTGAACAACTAAGCATATATACAATCAAAATGCAGGCCATTGAGCCTGCATTTTGACTATATTAGCGTTATCGCTACAGATTAGAAGTCACGGTCGCGCATCGGCGAGGCGGGTTCGTATTCCTGCGCGAGCCGTGCAGCCTGCATAGCTGCGTACTCGGCCGAGTTATGAACCACCAGCTTGCTGAACTCGCGCAGACCAGTACCTGCCGGGATAAGGTTACCGCAGATAACGTTCTCCTTCATACCCTCCAAGTAATCGATCTTGCCTTGGATAGCCGACTCGTTGAGCACCTTGGTTGTCTCCTGGAAGGAAGCAGCCGAGATGAACGACTTCGTACCCAGAGCGGCGCGGGTGATACCCAGCAGGATCTGCTTGGCGGTAGCACTCTTGGCGTCACGCACTTGAACAAGTTTCTTATCCTTACGGCGTAGCGTTGAGTTCTCGTCGTGCAGACGGCGGGCGGTGATGATCTGTCCCTCGCGGAGCGTCTCACTGTCACCGGCGTTCTCAACTACTTTCTTACCCCATATGCGGTCGTTCTCCTCCATGAAGTCACGCTTGTCAACCACCTGATTATCCAGGAAGCGCGTGTCACCTGCATCGATAATCTCGACCTTGCGCATCATTTGGCGAACGATGATCTCGAAGTGCTTGTCGTTGATCTCCACACCCTGCATACGATAAACGTTCTGTGCCTCGTTGACGATATAATCCTGTACAGCCGTCGGACCCTTGATAGCCAGAATATCCTCAGGCGTGATCGAACCATCAGACAGAGGTACACCTGCGCGTACGTAATCGCCCTCCTGAACCAGGATCTGCTTCGACAACGGGATCAGGTACGACTTCGTTTCACCGAGTTTGCTGGTGATTGTCAGTTCGCGTTGTCCACGTTTGATCTTGCCGAAGCTGATCTCACCGTCGATCTCAGCCACGATAGCGGGGTTAGACGGGTTACGTGCCTCGAAGAGCTCCGTTACACGCGGCAGACCACCGGTGATATCTCCTGCAGTCCCGAACGAACGGGTGTTGGTGAACAACAGGTCGCCGACCTTAACCTCCTCGCCATCGTTGTGTACGAGCACAGCCTTGACAGGCAGGTTGTACGAACGGAGGATATTCCCCTCCTTGTCAACGATATTAGCGGTAGGCATCTTGGTCTTATCCTTGGTATCGGTGATGCTGACCTCACGCATACCTGTCTGCTCGTCGGTTTCGCTCTTGCAAGTTACACCTTCGATTACATCCTGGTAGCGCAACGTACCGGCTTGCTCGATAACCAACGAAGCCTTGTACGGATCCCACTCGCAGACCTTGGTACCCTTGTCGTACTTCTGTCCGGGCTCGATAAAGAGCTTGGAAGCATACGGGATATTGAACGTATTGAGCACAACACCGGTCTTCTCGTCCTTGAGCTGGAGCTCGTTCAGACGGCTGACAACAATAATGTCACCCGCATCGGTGGTGATAGTACGCAGATCCTCGATATCCACAATACCCGTGTGCGGCAGTGAGTACGAGTTCTCGGCGGTAGCACCGCCAGCCAAACCACCGGAGTGGAAAGTACGCAACGTAAGCTGTGTACCCGGCTCACCAATAGCCTGCGCGGCAATAACGCCGACAGCCTCGCCCTTCTGCACCATGAGTCGTGTAGCCAGGTTGCGGCCGTAGCACTTGGCGCACAAGCCGTGCTTAGCCTCACAGGTGAGAACCGAACGGATCTCAACCTCCTCTATACCTGCACGCTCGATAGCATCGCAAGCGCCCTCGCGGATCTCCTCGCCGGCTGCAACGATCAGTACGCCATCCTCATCGAAGATATCGTGAACGCTCACGCGGCCAAGGATACGCTGCGACAAGGTTGCTACAACGGTATCGTTCTGCTTGATAGCACGTGCTACCAGACCACGCAACGTACCGCAATCCTCCTCGGTGATGATCATATCGTGCGATACGTCCACCAATCGACGGGTCAGGTAACCTGCATCGGCAGTCTTAAGAGCGGTATCAGCCAAACCCTTACGAGCACCGTGGGTAGAGATGAAGTATTCCTGCACCGACATACCTTCCTTGAAGTTAGCCAACACAGGGTTCTCGATAGATGTACGCGTGTCGGTCGAACCGGCTTTCTGAGGTTTACCCATCAAGCCACGGATACCTGCCAGCTGCTTGATCTGCTGCTTGTTACCACGCGCACCGGAGTCCATCATCATATATACGGAGTTGAAACCTTGGTCAGCCTCCTGCATGTGCTTCATCAGGATGTCGGTCACCTCGTTATCGATACGACCCCAGGTGTCAACAACCTTGTTGTAACGCTCATCATCGGACATCAAACCGAAGTTATAACTCTCGGTGATTGCCTCGACCTCGGCATTACCCTTGGCGATAAGGTCGGCACGCTCCTCAGGAATAAGGATATCGTTGAGGTTGAAGCTCAAGCCACCCTTGAATGCCATGTAGTAACCAAGATCCTTGATATCGTCGAGGAACTTAGCCGTACGAGCCACACCGCAGGTCTTAATGACCTTGGAGATGATATTCTTTACAGCACCTTTCTTCAATACCGTGTTTTGGAATCCGATCTCCTTCGGCATATACTGGTTAACCATGACACGACCGGGAGTGGTCTCGATGATATGTTGGGTCAGTTGACCGTCGATCATCTCCTTGATACGCACACGCACCTTGGCGTGGATATCCACGCGGCCCTCATTCAGGGCAATAGTGCACTCCTCCTCGTTGTAGAAGGTCAGTCCTTCGCCCTTCACACCGGCACGCTCCTTGGTGATGTAATACAGACCAAGAATCATATCCTGCGAAGGCACGGTGATAGGATTACCGTTAGCCGGATCAAGGATGTTATGCGAGCCGAGCATCAGCAGTTGTGCCTCGAGGATAGCCTCGTTGCTCAACGGGAGGTGCACAGCCATCTGGTCACCGTCGAAGTCGGCGTTGAAACCGGCGCAAGACAGCGGGTGCAGCTGGATAGCCTTACCCTCGATCATCTTCGGCTGGAAAGCCAATATACCATGGCGGTGCAAGGTCGGTGCACGGTTAAGCAGTACAGGATGTCCCTCCATCACGTGCTCCAGAATCTCGAAGATCACAGGATCACGGCGGTCGATGATCTTCTTGGCGGACTTAACCGTCTTAACTATACCGCGCTCGATGAGCTTGCGGATGATAAACGGCTTGTACAGCTCGGCAGCCATCTCCTTAGGCAGACCGCACTCGTGCATCTTCAGCTCAGGACCAACGACGATAACCGAACGGGCAGAGAAGTCCACACGCTTACCCAGCAAGTTCTGACGGAAACGTCCTTGCTTGCCTTTCAGCGAGTCGCTCAACGATTTCAGCGGACGGTTAGCCTCGCTCTTGATAGCGGTAGTCTTGCGGCTGTTGTCGAACAAGCTATCCACAGCCTCCTGAAGCATACGTTTCTCGTTGCGGAGAATAACGTCCGGAGCCTTGATCTCAATCAATCGGCGCAGACGGTTGTTACGGATGATCACACGACGGTAGAGGTCGTTGAGGTCAGAGGTAGCAAATCGTCCACCGTCCAGCGGAACGAGCGGACGGAGCTCCGGAGGAGTAACAGGAATAACCTTCAGGATCATCCACTCCGGGTGGTTCCTGCCCTGTGAAGCACGGAACGCCTCAACGATCTGCAGGCGCTTCAGAGCCTCTTGCTTGCGCTGGTTCGAACTGTCGGTATCTGCACGGTGGCGGAGTTCGTCAGCCAATGCATCCAGATCAATCTTAGCCAGCAGGTCGTAAATAGCGTCAGCACCCATCTTGGCAATGAACTTCTGGGGATCGGTATCCTCTAGCTCGCGGTTGCCTTCGGGCAGACGGCTGTTGATAGCCATCAAATCTTCCTCGTCCAGCAGGATCTTATCCGCAATCAGGTCGTGGTCGCTACCGAACTCCTCGTTTGCCATCACACCGGCTTGTACAACAATGTACTTCTCGTAGTAGATGACCGACTCCAGTTTCTTGGTCGGCACGCCGAGCAAAGCAGCGATCTTCGAGGGAAGCGAACGAAGATACCAGATATGAGCAACAGGTACACACAACTTGATATGTCCCATACGCTCACGACGAACCTTCTTCTCTGTTACCTCTACGCCGCAACGCTCGCACACGATACCTTTGTAACGAATACGTTTGTACTTTCCGCAGTTACACTCGTAATCCTTTGTAGGACCGAAAATACGCTCGCAGAACAGACCATCACGCTCCGGCTTGTAGGTGCGGTAGTTGATAGTCTCGGGCTTGAGCACCTCACCACTGGAGATGTTCATAATCTCTTCCGGTGATGCCAAACCAATAGTGATCTTGGTGAAACCGGATTTCTTATTTTCTTGTCTTAAAGCCATAATTCGTCTAAATTTTATTCAAGTGTAATTGATAGAGCCAAACCTTGCAACTCGTGCAGCAATACGTTGAGCGACTCAGGTATACCCGGTGTCGGGAAGTTCTCGCCCTTGACAATAGCCTCGTAGGTACGTGCACGACCCATAACATCATCGGACTTGACAGTCAAGATCTCCTGCAGTGTGTGAGCGGCGCCGTGTGCTTCGAGCGCCCAAACCTCCATCTCACCGAAACGCTGGCCACCAAACTGGGCTTTACCGCCCAACGGCTGTTGCGTGATCAGACTGTACGGACCAATCGAACGTGCGTGCATCTTGTCGTCAACCATGTGACCGAGCTTCATAAAGTACGTTACACCTACGGTAGCCATCTGGTCGAAAGGCTCGCCCGTCTCGCCATCGTAGAGTTGCGTCTTGCCAGCGCGAGGCAGACCGGCTTTGTCAGTCCACTCGTCGAGCTGTTGCAACGTACAGCCGTCGAAGATAGGAGTAGCGAACTTAACGCCCAACTCGCGCCCCGCCCAACCGAGCACAGCCTCGAAGATCTGACCGATGTTCATACGCGAAGGCACACCCATCGGGTTCAGAACGATATCTACCGGCGTACCGTCTGCCAGGAACGGCATATCCTCTACGCGCACGATCTTACTAACAATACCTTTGTTACCGTGACGACCGGCCATCTTATCACCCACGCGGATCTTACGACGCTTAGCGATATAGACTTTGGCTTGCTGGATAATACCTGTCGGCAGTTCGTCGCCGATAGTCAGGTTGAAGCGCTCGCGCTTGAGCTCGGCTTCCATCTCCTTGTACTTAGCCAGGTAGTTGAGGATGCAGCGGCGAACCAGGTCGTTCTTGTGCTCGTCAGGAGTCCAGTTGTCCAGTAGGACGGTAGCGTAATCAATTCCTTCCAGCACTTCACGGGTGAAATCCTGCCCCTTGGGTACGAGGTCGGTATCTACTATATCCTTTACGCCGTTGCTCTTCTGCATCTTGAGCAGCAGCGACAGTTTGTCAACCAGGATAGTCTTCAGCTCTTCAGCTTGTGCCTCGAACTTAGCGTCCATCTTGGCAAGTTGCTCTTTGTCGGCAAGCTTGGCCTTGCGGTCCTTCTGTGCACGCATATAGAGTTTCTTGTCGATCACTATACCGTCCAGCGAAGGCGAAGCCTTGAGCGAAGCGTCCTTAACGTCACCGGCTTTGTCACCGAAGATAGCCTTCAGCAACTTCTCCTCCGGCGAAGGATCGCTTTCACCCTTCGGGGTGATCTTACCGATGATGATATCACCCGGCTGAATGGTAGCACCGATACGAACTATACCGTTCTCGTCGAGGTCCTTGGTCGTGTCGTCGCTTACGTTAGGAATATCGGCAGTGAACTCCTCCAGACCGCGCTTGGTCTCACGTACGTCAAGCAACTGCTCTACCACGTGTACAGAGGTGAACATATCCTCGCGAACCATACGCTCGCTCAGCACGATAGCATCCTCGTAGTTGTAACCTTTCCAGGGGATATATGCTACCATCAGGTTCTTACCCAGAGCCAACTCACCGCCTTCGGTTGCATAACCCTCGGTCAGCAACTGACCCTTGGTCACATGGTCGCCCTTGCGGACAACAGGACGGAGATCGATAGTGGTGTTCTGGTTGGTCTTCTCGAACTTAGGCAGTTTGTACTCTTTCTCCGAAGAAACGAAGCTGATGAACTCCTCTTCCTCCGAGCGGTCGTAGTGCACCTTGATAACGCTGGCGTCAACGTAGGTTACTACGCCCTCGCCTTCGGCTACAATCTGCGTACGGCTGTCGTTAGCCAGCTGCTCTTCGATACCCGTACCTACGATAGGAGCCTCGTTGCGCAGTAGAGGTACTGCCTGACGCATCATGTTCGATCCCATCAACGCACGGTGAGCATCATCGTGCTCCAGGAACGGAATCAATGCAGCGGCAATAGAAGCGATCTGGCACGGAGCAACGTCCATCAGGTTGATCTGCTCAGGCGGAACAACGGGGAAGTCATCCAAGTGACGAGCTTTAACTTTATTGCGGATGAAGTGACCCGTCTCGTCCAGCGGAGCGTTACCCTGTGCTACGTAGTTCGACTCCTCGTCCTCGGCACTGAGATATACCACGTGGTCGTTGTTCAGATCCACCACGCCATCCTTAGCCTTGCGGTAAGGTGTCTCGATGAATCCGAGATCGTTGATCTTCGCGTAGATACACAACGACGAGATCAGACCGATATTCGGGCCTTCAGGCGTCTCGATAGGACAGAGACGACCGTAGTGCGTATAGTGAACGTCACGAACCTCGAAACCTGCACGCTCACGGCTCAAACCGCCGGGACCCAGCGCTGACATACGACGCTTGTGGGTGATCTCGGCCAGCGGGTTCTGCTGATCCATGAACTGGCTCAGTGCGTTCGTACCGAAGTACGAGTTGATAACGCTGGAGATAGCCTTGGCGTTGATCAGGTCAGTCGGGGTGAACAACTCCGTATCGCGAACGTTCATACGCTCACGGATAGTACGGGCCATACGTGCCAGACCTATACCGAACTGGTTGTAGATCTGCTCGCCTACGGTACGTACACGACGGTTCGACAAGTGGTCGATATCGTCCACCTCGGCGTTGGAGTTGATGAGCTGAACCAGGAACTTGATAATCTCGATCATATCTTCCTTGGTCAGCACACGCGTCTCCATCGGGATATTCATGTTCAACTTGTGGTTGATACGATAGCGACCGACCTCCCCAAGGTCGTAGCGCTTGTCTGAGAAGAACAGGTTCATGATTGTCTCGCGAGCCGTTGCATCATCGGCAGGCTCGGCGTTACGAATCTGGCGGTAGATAAACAGCACGGCCTCTTTCTCGGTACGTGCAGGGTCTTTCTGCAGGGTGTTGAACAAGATAGAGTAATCACCCTCGTTGTTCTCCTCCTTGTGCAGCAGCACGTTCTTCGTGCCGGACTCTACGATACGCTCGTAAACCTCCTCGGTGATCTCCGTCTCACGCTCGAGTACGACCTCGTTACGCTCGATGGTTACTACCTCGGCGGTATCCTCATCCACGAAATCCTCGGTCCAGGACTTCATTACGTTACCCGCCAGACGGCGACCGATCATCGTCTCTTTGTTGGACGGAGTAACCTTCATCTCCTCGGCGAGGTTGAAGCAATTCAATATATCCTTATCGCTCTCGAAACCGATAGCACGTAACAGGGTGGTTACGGGCAATTTCTTCTTACGGTCGATGTAAGCATACATCACATTGTTGATATCCGTGGCGAACTCGATCCACGAACCACGGAACGGGATAATACGTGCTGAGTAGAGTTTCGTACCGTTGCTGTGCATACTCGTGCCGAAGAACACGCCCGGCGAACGGTGCAACTGGCTGACAACAACGCGCTCGGCGCCGTTGATAACGAACGTTCCCTTCTCAGTCATGTAAGGGATCGTACCCAGATAAACATCTTGCACTACCGCATCAAACTCCTCATGATCGGGATCGGTGCAAGTCAGGCTCAACTTAGCCTTCAGGGGTACACTGTAAGTCAAACCGCGCTTGATGCACTCCTGCACGGAGTAACGTGGCGGATCAACATAATAGTCCAAAAATTCGAGTGTGAAGTTGTTACGAGTGTCAGTGATGGGGAAGTTCTCCTGGAACACACGGAACAGACCCTCCTTCCGGCGCTGCTCAGGTGTCGAGTTCATCTGAACAAAGTCATGGAAGGACTTCAATTGTATGTCAAGAAAGTCAGGAAAAGGCATCTGCTGCTGCAGTGCCGAAAAGTTGACCCTCTTTGTTGTGTTGGTTGATGCCATTTTATGGATGGTTTATGTTTTTAACAGAATTTAACATTCTATTGATTTTTGTTGCCGAAATTAATGTATTTTTATAATACTCCTTTTTCAGCAGAAAAGGTTTAGTCCCCCGCGAGGGACTAAACCTACCTAATTGTATTAGGTGGTGTATTACTTGAGTTCTACCTCAGCACCTACCTCCTCGAGAGCCTTCTTCAAAGCCTCAGCGGTAGCTTTGTCTACACCTTCCTTAACGGTTGCAGGAGCAGCGTCAACGATGTCCTTAGCCTCTTTCAGACCCAGACCGGTTTGCTCTTTAACAGCCTTAACCACCTGGAGCTTCTGAGCACCTGCACTCTTCAGTACTACATCAAACGATGTCTTCTCCTCAGCTACGGGAGCGTCACCGCCGGCAGCGGGGGCAGCAACTGCAACTGCAGCAGCAGCGGGTTCAATACCATACTCGTCCTTCAGAATTTGAGCGAGCTCGTTAACTTCCTTAACCGTCAGGTTAACCAATTGTTCAGCAAAAGCTTTCAGATCTGCCATTGTTGTAAATATTTAATGTGTTATTTTTTTAATGTTAATTGATTTTTGTTCGTCGGAGTCCGGGTTGAACGTTCTACTTTAACTTCTAACTTTATACTGTAGTACGGCTCTCAACGCTAAACTCTCAACGCTAAACTGATTCTTACTCAGCTCGCTCGCCGAGGGTCTTGAGTACACCATGAAGTGTACCGGCGCCACTCTGCAGGGCAGAAACAACGTTCTTAGCAGGCGACTGCAACAGAGCAACGAGGTCTGCGATAAGTTCGTTCTTCGACTTGATTGTGGACAGGAACTCAAGGTTCTGTGCACCTACATATACAGTCTCTTCTACGTATGCGGCCTTCAGATAAGGCTTCGGGCACTCGCTCTTGTCACCCTTGGTAAACTCCTTGATCAGTTTGGCAGGAGCGTTACCGGTTGCGGTAAGCATGAGGGCGGTGTTACCCTTCAGAGCCTCGAAAATCTGTGCATCGATGCCCTTGTTCTCAAGAGCCTTCTGCAGCAGCGTGTTCTTGGCTACTACGAGTTTGATGTCTTTCTTGAAGCACTGGCGACGAAGGTCGCTCGTCTTCTCAGCATTCAGTCCCTCGATATTCGTGATATAGAAGTGAGGGAATTGAGCCAACTGCTCCTCCAATGAGGCGATAACGAGGTTTTTATCTTCTTTCTTCATACCTTTCGATGTTTAATAGTTAGAATGATTTCGGATCAACCTTGATACCTTGACTCATAGTGCTGGAGAGATAAATGCTCTTGATGTACTCGCCCTTGGAAACTGCAGGTTTGAGCTTGATAACGGTGTCGATAAACTCGCGTGCGTTCTCGGCAATCTGATCAGCTGTGAAGCTAACCTTACCGATACTGGTGTGCAAGATACCGAACTTGTCAACCTTGAAGTCGATCTTACCTTGCTTTACTTCCTTTACTGCCTTGGCTACATCCATCGTTACCGTACCGCTCTTGGGGTTTGGCATCAAACCACGCGGACCGAGGATACGGCCCAGGGCACCAATCTTACCCATGATCTGCGGCATAGTGATGATAACATCAATGTCTGTCCATCCACCTTTGATCTTCTCGATGTACTCATCCAGGCCTACATAGTCTGCACCGGCCTCTTTGGCAGCAGCCTCCTGATCGGCTGTACACAGAGCAAGCACGCGAACTACCTTACCCGTTCCGTTGGGAAGACTTACTACGCCACGTACCATCTGATTGGCCTTACGGGGGTCAACGCCCAAACGAACGTCGATATCTACCGAAGCGTCAAACTTTGTAGTTGTGATCTCTTTTACCAATGCGGAGGCTTCCGCGATCGTATAGACTTTACCTGCTTCAATCTTCTCAGCAGCAAGTCTTTGATTCTTTGTCAATTTTGCCATAATGATTGAAGTTTTAATTATTTAACGGTAATACCCATACTACGCGCTGTTCCGCGTACCATCTTCTCAGCACTCTCTACGGTGAAGCAGTTCAGGTCAACCATCTTGTCCTCTGCGATCTGACGGCATTGCTCGGCAGTGATAGAGGCTACTTTCTGACGGTTAGGCTGAGCCGATCCGCTCTTCACCTTGGCAGCCTCGAGCAACTGTACGGCTACAGGAGGAGTCTTTACGATGAAGTCGAACGACTTGTCTGCATACACAGTGATTACAACAGGCAATACCTTACCTGCCTTGTCCTGAGTTCTGGCATTGAATTGTTTGCAAAACTCCATGATGTTCACACCCTTCGAACCCAGTGCAGGGCCTACCGGAGGTGCAGGGTTGGCTGCGCCACCCTTGATCTGAAGTTTAATAAATCCGGCAATTTCTTTAGCCATAATTGTTGTTGTGTTAATAGTTTTTGCAATACGGGCGGATGCCAAGGCATCCTCTTGCGGTGTTAATAATAAACTATTGAGTAGTCAAGCGGCCCGTAACAATGCCTTCTACTCTATCTCTACCTGATTGAATCCCAACTCAAGCGGCGTCTGACGGTCAAAGATCGTCACAATCACCTTGAGCTTGTGCTTATCTTGCATCACCTCGCTGATCACGCCGTTGAATCCGTTGAACGGTCCGTCAGTTACCTTAACCTTCTCACCAACGATAAAGGTCTCGTTCATCTCGGCAGCAATAGCTTCGTCATTAATCTCGCCGACAATCGCGTTGATCTCCTCCTGGGATACTGGCTTCGGTTTCATACTCGCGGGCTCGCTCAGGAATCCGAGAACGTTCGGGATATTGCGCAGCAACGGATAGCACTCGTCGGTCAGATTGCACTCTACCAGCACGTAGCCGGGCAGTTTGTTGCGCTCTTTCACGGTACGCTTGCCATTCTTCTGGCTCACCACTTTCTCGGTGGGCAAAAGCACTTGAGACACGTACTCCTTAAACAGACTCGAGGTGACCAAGGCGCCTTCGATATACTCTTTCACCTTGTTCTCCTTGCCGCCTATCGCGCGGAGCACGTACCATTTGTAATTTGATTCTGCCATCTCTTCTTATTTAAACTTTTAACTTTAAACTTTAGAACTTCTCTAAACTCTAAACACTAAACGCTAAACTCAAAAAGATCAGAACAGACCGTAAATCAGGGTCATCAACTCCTCGAAGCACCAATCCATCGCCCACACTACAAGTGCAAGGATAATGGAAGCAACCAGCACCAAGGCGGCACTCTGGGTCAGTTCTTTGTAGGATGGCCAACTTACCTTGTGAACCATCTCGTTGTACGACTCTTTTACGTTATCAATTAGACTCATATCTGTAGATTTATTTATTTCTCTATTTTGCGCACCAATATTCCGGCTTCAGCCGTAGCCAAAACCAGAATTGGAAGCTATGTCTTGTAACATCGGAAAACTTTAAACTTTAAACTCTAAACTTTAGAACTTCTCTAAACTCTAAACTTTAAACTCTAAACTTCCCTTAGCACGGAAGGCAGGAATCGAACCCACATTGACGGTTTTGGAGACCGCTCTCCTACCATTGGAGGACTTCCGTAAATGTGTGAGCCAGACCTGGCTCACACCGTATCGACATTAGTCGATGAGTTTCGTAATCTGACCCGAACCTACGGTACGACCACCCTCACGGATAGCGAAACGCAGACCCTCTGAGCAAGCAACCGGATAGATCAGCTTAACCTGAATCTCGAGGTTGTCACCCGGCATTACCATCTCAGTTCCCTCCGGCAGAGTGATTTCACCGGTAACGTCCATTGTACGGATGTAGAACTGAGGACGATAGTGGTTGTGGAACGGAGTGTGACGGCCAC
>CALZOG010000025.1 GCA_945827635.1 uncultured Bacteroidales bacterium | reverse complement strand
GATAATAAAAATATTTGGATTATACAAATAATAAAATTAAATACATAATGGAAAATGTACTATTTGAAGCAGGCTGTGAGAAATGGATCAACAAGCCTGGGTTTAATGGACTTAAGATCTTCAAAATTGAGGATGATGTTCTGTATCTCGAATTTTTCGACGGGCGGAAGTTCTCTTCTCCAATAAATGATCTCCAAGTTCGACGGACAACTGCATGGAGACTATTGTTGCAACCCGCACTTGGCCGAGTATACGAACTTACCACTCCCGATGGAAAGGAGTTGAAAATAGGAGGATTGTATACATATAAGGATTTTATGGGCTTTTTTGCAAATGTGACAGGCGCCAAAAGTCTTTTGAAGGCTGACGAAAAGGTGTGGGAGATATATGGCATTTTGGATTCCCTTCCCAACACTAAGAACTCCGGTCTTGAGATTTTTGAGCTCATCTTGTCGTGGGGATTCATCGCATTCATTGTTCTTGGCATAATATTAGCAAACGTACTTGGATGAACATGGAAACGAACTTAATCGAGCAGTTAAATGATTCTGCCGAAGGTTATAAGAAACAATTGAATGTGGCAAAAATTCTTGGGAAGATACTTCCTGTCGCGCAATGGGTAACATACGGAACGATATTGGCTGCGCTTGTTTGTATCTTTTCGGGGGATTCTTGCTCTGTCTCAAGTCTTGTTGATGGCATTGAGCATGCGCATAACAAAGGTATTTTTGGAGCTTTGTTCTGCTTAGTATGTTTCTTGCTGAATGATCTTATTCAGTTTGTCAATTTCTATATTATTCATGCCATAGAAGTCTCGCTTAGTACACTTAAGCCGGAATATCAAGTTTCAGGAAGCATGACAACTTTCTTGAAATGGGGATATCTCGTATTAGGCGTACTGAATATTATCTGCGAAATAGCAGAGATTGGAGACGAGGCTGTATTAATTCTTGCTCTATTCTATATTGCCTTTATAATCATTCAGGTGATTTGGGCGCGCAGGTTATCTCAGAAATGGTCTAATCTCAGTTCGTGGCACAAGAAGACAGCAGACTTGCTGCGGAACTATGTGTACCTCGGATTAGGATGTATGGTGATTGCGATTATCGCAGGAGCAATCAGTGAACCTGCCGGAGATTTTGTCACTTACGTAATTTCCGGAGGCATTGATTTGTATCTGTTCTATCTGTTTGGCACGTATTATAAAGAAATGGCAAACGTCTGTGCTTATGTTAAACGTAACCCTAATAAAACAACAACAGAATGAAACGAATTATTATCGCATTAAGTGTGCTGTGCACATTTATGCTCTCTTCCTGTACTGCTCTTTTGACTCCAACTCATGCTGAGGATGATAGTGTCTTGATCTCTGTTTATGATAAAACAGCAGGATTGGACGACGGCGTAAGAATTGCGCATGCTATTTTCGGCATTCAAGAAGCATCTCGAAGTGAGAAGCTCAATAGTGTTGAAATGCTTGATTGGTGCTTAAACGAACAGATGATGGGAAATTCATACACCGGGTATTTTGTCACATATAAAGTTAAAGTTGGTGACGAAACATGGTACACCCTGATAGATTTGACTGAATTTGATTCTGGCAGTTATGAAGGGAAGTTTATTGATACTGACCGTTCGCTATCCACCATCCAAAGCATGTTGTACTAAATATTCACAAAGAACGCCACTCAACAGTAGGCGTTCTTTGTTTACTTAAAGCAATCCCGCATATTTTTTCCCACTTTCTTGCCCAAACCCTTGCAAATATCAAATATTTTTCGTATTTTTGTAACGTCTTTCCCAAATGGACTGACAAATGACATAAAAAGGCGTTTATCAATCACGTGAATTTTAGTCGTATAGCAAGTACAACCTATCGCTTGACATGCAAATAGTGCAATGTCATTGGCATTACAACTGCCTCAAAAATTTCATGTGACCAAATTGACCAAATTGACCAAGTTCGCATCAATTTGGTCAATTTGGTCATGCAAAAAACTACCATTAAGCGTAGCGGTGTTCTGTTTCAGGCGGTATTCCGTCGCACTACTATTTTGGGTAATTGTGGATAATTTTTGACTAAAAGAAATTCATTGATTAATTTGCTCAATTTGTGAACACAAACAGTTCCTTCCGCATACCCCGAGAAGGGTGTGGGAGGGAAGCAAGACGATAGCAAAAGCGAATTGAAAGCGAGTTAACCCGAGACTTATTTGCAGAAAAATAATTCGTAACTTCTGCACTAAAATACACTGACGTGCACATTTTTCTTCAAGAAGATTTGCAAATGTGCTTTTTTTTTCGTAACTTTGTGGCAAATTATGAATCTGCGGTCGTCAGACATACAAACGATGCGAAAGAAAGTTGTTGCTCTGTGGCGGGAATACGTGCCGTATTACCGCCGTAATCTTGCTGTGGCTTTTCCCGTAATGCTCACCCAGTTGGGTGCTGCTATTGTCGGGCTGGCTGACTGCATCATGGTCGGGCATTACAGCACAACCGATCTGGCTGCGGTGAGCTTTGCCAACGGCGTGTTCTTCACATTCATGGTGTTTACGATGGGCGCGCTGATGGGTATTACCCCTTTGGTCGGGCAAGCGTTCGTACAAAGGCAAGACGAGCGCGTATCATCGCTTCTGCAGAACGGATTATGGTTCACGCTCCTATTGGGAGGCATCACTACCCTGCTGCTTGCAGCATGCGTGCCACTGATGCCTTTAATGGGGCAGGACCCCGCGGTGGTAGAAGCGGCACAGCCGTACATGATCATGCGCATACTCAGTCTGCTACCATTCCTGCTGTTCATCCTCCAAAAGCAGTTCCTGGAGGGGGTGGGCAACACGATAGTGGCAATGCTGGTGTGCCTCGTGCTTAATCTGCTGAATATATTGCTAAACTGGGTGTTCATCTTCGGCCACTGGGGTGCCGAACCGATGGGGGCTTACGGTGCCGGTCTGGCGAGTCTGATCGCCACGGCGCTGATGCCCGTAGCCTTCATCATTGCTATCGCTTACAAACGCGAATGGAGGCATTATCTCAGCCTGTTTAGCCGCAAGCAGAACAGCCGCAGCCTGCTTCGCGAACTGGCTACCGTAGGTTTTCCTATCGGGCTGCAAACAACGATGGAAACGGTTTTGTTCACCATCTCGTTTATCATGGTCGGATGGATTAGCAAGGAGGCACTCGCGGCACATCAGGTCACTAACCAGGTGGCGGATTTTGCGTTCATGCTCTCGCTCGGCGTTGGTTCGGCTACAACAATCCGCGTATCGCACCAGTACGGCTTGGGAGACAGGCACGCCATGCGAATGGCGGCTAACGCCAGTATTCACCTCGTGCTGCTGATGAACACCCTCGGCGCGGCAATGATGATCGGACTCAGGCACTATATCCCCTACCTGTTCACCGATGATCCCCAAGTGATACAGATTGCTGCCGAACTGCTCATCTTCGCAGGTCTGTTCCAGTACGCCGACGGCCTGCAATGCGTAGGCGCAGGCATGCTCCGTGGCGTAACGGACGTCAAAGTGCCAATGTGGATAACCGTGATAACCTACGTGGTCATTGCACTGCCATTGGGCTACGCACTGATGTTCACAGCCGGAATGGGAACTGTGGGAATGTGGATAAGCTTCGTGGTTGCACTGACCATCGCGGCTGTGGCGTTCCACTGGAGATTCAGAAAATTGAGAATTGAAAAGTGAAAATTGAAAGGAAAATTGAAAGGAAAAGCATCTGATATGCAAGTAACTGACAACATACGTAATACAGTTAGGATGGTTATACTGACAGGGTTATTGCTCGTGCCGGCGTTCTATGCCATGGGCACGGCGATAGACCTCGAGTATTCGTGGCTGAAACGAGCCGCCTATCTACTGACCGTGCTTACGCTGCTTGCTATACCTGCCCTGCTGCTGAAAGCACGGACATACTTCCTGGCAGAAGGCATACTGAACTTTCTGTTTTTCCCGATAGACATAGCGAGCCTGCACCTCAACCGGCAGTCCACCTCAACCGTCTTCCTGCAAAACATCTTCGAGACCAACCTGTCGGAAGCAACCGAGTTACTACGTTCGTCCTGGCTACCGGCGACAGGAGTTATCGTGCTGTGGGTGGTGTATTTCGCAATAGCCGTCCGAGTAGATAACCGCCGGCTGTTCAGTTGGAGAGTTACGCGAACCATTCTATATAGTGCCGGCGGGCTGCTGGTAACAGGAATAGCGGCGATGGTCATATTGCTGACACGTTTTCACGCCGAACGGGATATCAAGAGCACCCTGAGCGAGGCGGCAGGATTGGTGTGGGTCAAGTTGTACAAGATCTATCCCTACAACCTTTATATAGAAACCGCCGACCTGCTGCAGATGCGCCGGAACAGGCGGCAGTTGCAGCAGCAGGTGGCAACGTTCCGGTTCGGCATTGAACCTGTGCAACGGGAGGATCCCGAGTTGTACATCCTGGTTATCGGCGAGGCGGCACGTTACGACCACTTCGGCATCAACGGTTACGAGCGCAACACCACGCCGCTACTTGCGCAGCAACAACTGACGAGTTACGAGCATGTCTATACCCAAGCAAACGTCACCGCACAATCGCTGCCGATGATTGTGACACGCGCCAACGCCACACACATCGAGAGAGCATACAGCGAGAAAGGTATAACGGAAGCTTTTCAGGAAGCAGGGTTCAAGACAGGCTGGCTGACCAAACAGGTGCCCTATCCGTTTGTTGACAGGATCATGCGCACCTGCGACTACTCGCGGTTCTATGCCAAAGGATTTGATGTGGACAACAATTACGACGGCGAAATGGTGACCGATCTTCACGGCTATATTGAGGATACACTGCAGTTCTTTGTGCTGCACTCCTTAGGATGTCATTTTCGCTACGAGCAGCGCTATCCGAAATGCTTCGAGCACTTCACGCCCGTGTTAGGACAGTCGTTCAGTTACTCAATGCTCAAGGAGGAAAACAAACAGATGCTTGTCAACGCCTACGACAACGCCATCTTGTACACCGACTACTTCCTCAGCGAACTGATCGGTTATGCCGACAGCCTGAACCGCGCGGCGGTTGTGCTGTACGTAGCCGACCACGGGGAGAGTTTCTGGGACGATGAACGCAAGCTGTCGCTGCACAGTTCGTACCAGGTGTCGGAATACGAATACCACGTGCCGATGTTCGTCTGGTGCTCGGAGGAATACCGCAACCGCTATCCGGAGAAAATTGCCGCTATCCGTCGCAACAGCCGCACACCGATAACCACCGCTGCCGTGTTCCACTCACTGCTGGATGCAGCAGGTATTAGTTCCGCTGTTGACAGCACGCTGAGCATCTGCTCCTATTCCCTGCACGCGGTGGACACAATAGATGTGATCGCCGGTTCGGGGCAGCAGGTGAGATGGATGCCGCCTACACGCTAACGACAGCAGAGACAAACAAGGCGTAAAAACTACCAAACGATAATTGACAAACTATTACAGATATGAAATACTTGATTTCAGGTGGCGGAACAGGAGGTCACATCTTCCCCGCCGTAAGTATTGCCAACGCGCTAAGAGAAGCCGACAAAGATGCAGAGATTCTGTTTGTGGGTGCCTTAGGGCGAATGGAGATGGAACGTGTGCCGCAAGCCGGCTACAAGATAGTCGGTTTGCCGGTACGTGGATTCAACCGTTCGCAGCCGTGGAAGAACATCAGCGTGCTGTGGGATCTGATGCGTTCGCTCATTCAGGTCAAGAAGATCATCCGCGACTTCAAACCGCAGGTAGGCATTGGCGTAGGCGGCTATGCCAGCGGCGCGGCTATGTGGATGGCAGCCAAGATGGGAATACCTATTCTGCTGCAGGAGCAGAACGGCTTTGCCGGCGTGACAAACAAACTGCTGAAGGATAAAGCAGCGAAGATCTGCGTGGCATACCCGGGAATGGAGAAGTTCTTCCCAGCCGAGAAGATCATCCTCACCGGTAATCCCGTGCGGCAGAACCTGACGGAGGGAGTAAGAAAACCGTCGGAGGTAAAGACCCTGCTGATCATCGGCGGCAGTCTGGGTGCACGCACTATCAACCGCGCCGTAGCGGCAGGACTGAAGCAACTGGTGGCGGCAGGCATACATATTGTATGGCAAACGGGCAAGACGTACTATGCGGAGTGCAGGCAGGCATGGGAGAACGCCGGTAGTCCGGCAAGTATCGAGTGTCTGGACTTCCTGAGCGATATGCCTGACCGTTACGCGCAGGCCGACCTGGTTATCTCGCGTGCCGGAGCCAGTTCAATCAGCGAGATATGCCTGTTAGGTAAGCCCGCAATCCTTGTGCCTTCGCCGAACGTGGCGGAAGATCACCAGACGCACAATGCCATGGCGCTCGTCAAACGCAACGCAGCAGTGCTGGTAAAGGATATAGAGGCTGCAGAGAAACTGATTCCGACAGCATTGGAACTCATTCAGGACAAGAAGCAACTTGAGTCACTCCATACGCACGTACTGGCTCTCGCCGAACGAGACTCAGCCAAACGCATTGCTGAAGAGGTGATGAAGTTAGCAAGATAATGGTATCTTCCAGCACGACGTGAACCACCAACTGGTTGCCGGCAGTTACCAAATTTGGCTCTGTGACGGAAAAAGCGGTTGCTCAAGATGTTCCGTATATTTGATAATCTACCACAAAAGTAAAACAAAAGAATACAAAAATGAAAATTATTTGTCGTAAAATTTGCATATTTGAAAAATATTTCGTAATTTTGTAGGCTGAATGGTATGCGCAATACTCAACGCTATATAGTAATCAGCCTATTCTTGCTATGTCTGTGTGTTCCGCAGACATATTCCCAGCGCGCCACGCGCAACCAGTTGGAGTTCGGCGTGCAGGGAGGAATGATGTACTACGTAGGCGATGCACATCCTAAGATGTTTCAGGATGTGCGCGAAGTGTATGGCGCAGAGGTGAGCTATCTGTTCAACTACCGCTGGTCGCTGATGCTACAAGGCGTGACAGGGCGTATAGCCGGCAAGACGGCTACCGAATACGGCCTACCCGACCCCAAAGGCGAGATGTGGACCAACAGGCTGGTGGACATTGATGTGGTGGCGAGGTTCAACTTCCTGCCTTTCGGTGTGACTGACAAGTACGACCTGAAGATCAAGCCGTTCACGCCGTACATCTTTGCAGGTATAGGAGTGTCGATGCACACAGAGTTCACGCGCGCTACAGCATACATTCCTGTCGGTGTAGGATTCCGCTGGGTATGTACACCGCACATGGGGATGTTCATTGCCGTGCAGAACAACATCTGCTTCGGCGATAATCTGGAGCCCGTACCCGGCTACGACAACCTGTACGAGCTGAACGGAGCCAACCCGCTGAACTTCGATATGACGGCTTCCATACAGTTTGGCATAGTTTTTGAGTTTGCAAAAGAGAAGAAGATTTGCAAGTTCTGCAAGGAGAGGTATTAATATAGTCGAAAGTCGATAGTCGATAGTCGAAAGTCGAAAGCTGAAAGGATGAATAAGAAAAACGAAATAATTAAGGAGCGCATACCGCGGCACATTGCTATCATTATGGATGGTAACGGCCGTTGGGCAAAGAAGCAGGGTTTGGCGCGGATGTTCGGACATAAGCAGGGAGTAACCACCGTGCATAATATCACCGAAGCCGCAGCCGAAATCGGCATAGAGTATCTGACGCTATATGCGTTCTCCACGGAGAACTGGAACCGACCGAAAGAGGAAGTTGATGCACTGATGACACTGCTGGTGGATACGATTGCCAAAGAAACGCCTACGCTGATGAAGAACAATGTCCGCCTGCTGACCATCGGCGATATCAACCGACTGCCGCAAGCCACACGCGAGAAGTTCCTCGGCTGCATTGAACAGACATCCACAAATACAGGTCTGAACCTGGTGCTGGCATTGTCGTACTCCTCGCGCTGGGAGATAATTGAGGCTACCAAACGTATCGCCGCAGAGGTCCAGAACGGCACAATGAGCATCGATGACATCAACGAGGCAACCATCAGCAATCATCTGACCACCAACGGCATACCCGATCCAGACCTGCTCATCCGCACCTCGGGAGAACTGCGTATATCGAACTTCCTGCTCTGGCAGATTGCATATTCGGAATTGTACTTTACTGACAGGCTATGGCCGGAGTTCACAGTAGATGACTTGTACGAAGCGATCATCGACTACCAGCACCGCGAACGAAGATTCGGGAAGACAAGTGAGCAATTGAAAGTTGAGAGTTAAGTGTTGAGTGTTAAGTGTTGAGTGTTGAGAGTTGAGAGTTTAGAGCTTAGAGTTTAGAATTGAAAAGATTTCTTACATATATTTTCCTTGCACTGCTGAGTATGCCTATATGGGCTGCTGAGCCGGATAGTACGTATTCTGCTGCGCCGGACAGTACTTCTGCCGTGGCGCCCGCCTCGGCCGCCACGCCGAAGATTGAGTACAGTATGACTCGCAAGACCTACGAGATTGCCGGCATTAGTGTAACCGGAGCACCCTCGTATGAGGATTTTGTACTAATCGGTTTCTCCGGTTTGGCTGTAGGTGACAAGATTGAGGTGCCCGGTGACCAGATAACCAAATCGATCAAGCGATTCTGGAAGCAGGGACTGTTCTCCGACGTCAAGATTGCCGCCACCAAGATTGAAGGCGACAAAATCTGGTTGGAGATACGCCTCAAGCAACGCCCGCGTGTAAGCGAAATCAAATACAATGGTCTGAAGAAAAGCGAGCAAGAAGATGTGGAGGTCAAAGTGGGCATCAGCAAAGGCTCGCAAATGACTCCGAACCTCGCGGACCGAGCAAAAACAGTTGTAAAGAAATATCTCGAAGAAAAAGGATTCCACAACGCCGATATTCAGGTGCTGCAACAGCCCGACCGAGACCGAGACGGATACGTCAAAGTGCTGGTGAACGTCGATAAAAAAGCCAAAACAAAAGTCGGGAAAATTTACATCACCGGCAACCAGGCATTGACGCACACGCAGATTAACCAGGCGATGAAGAAGACGAACGACAACAACATTCTCAACCTATTCCGCACCAAGAAGTTCGTCTCAGCCGAGTTCGAGAACGACAAGAAAGCCGTGATTGAGAAGTACAACGAGTTGGGTTATCGCGACGCGTATATCGTAGCCGACAGCATTACGCCCAACCCCGAAGACCCGACACGCGTAGACGTACACATGACTATCAGCGAAGGTAACAAGTATTATATACGATCCATCAACTGGGTAGGAAACACAGTTTATCCGTACGACTATCTGAATGCTGTTTTGGGCATCAAACCCGGTGCAACGTATAACCTCAAAGAACTCAACAAACGGCTGAACGAGGATGATGACGCAGTAGCCAAGTTATATACCGACCAAGGCTACCTGTTCTTCAACGTCGAACCGGTGGAGGTGAATGTTGACAACGACTCCATCGATTTTGAGATGCGAATCTACGAAGGTCGTCCTGCTACCATCAATGAGATAAATATTGTAGGTAACACGCGCGTGTACGAGCATGTAGTACGTCGTGAGTTGTATACCAAACCCGGACAGCTATACTCACAGTCGGATATTATGCGTTCGCTGCGTGAGTTGGCACAAATGGGACACTTCGATCAGGAGAAACTTGTGCCGGACATACAACCTAACCCCGAAGACGGTACAGTGGACATCACCTATCAACTGGAGACCAAGTCCTCTGACCAGATTGAGTTCTCACTCGGCTGGGGTGCCACGGGTATAGTAGGTTCAATCGGGTTGAAGTTCACCAACTTTGCCATCCAGAACCTGTTCAACCCGAAGAGTTATCGTATTGTGCCGCAAGGCGAGGGACAGACGTTCAGCATCAACGCTCGTACCAACGGCGTGTACTATACATCGGCAAGTATATCGTTCATCGAGCCTTGGCTGGGAGGCAAGCGCCCTAACTCGCTATCAACATCCATCTTCTTTGCCTCGCAAACCGGTTACTCCGACCGCTACTACCAGGCATATCGAAACCTGTACAACTCCTACGCCTACAACTACGCGTACTACGGCAACTCGGATTATTACCAGCAGTTGGCAGAATCGGAGGCAGACCCCGACAAGTATCTGCGTACCTTTGGTGTGAGCATTGGTTACGGCAAACGGCTACGTTGGCCGGACGATTACTTCCAGTTCTACGGTGAGTTGTCTTATCAGGCATACTGGATGAAAGACTGGGCATACCTGTTAATCTCCAACGGTACGAGTCATAACCTGTCGCTCAACCTGCAACTCTCACGTTCGAGCATCGACAACCCGATATATACACGCCGCGGTTCGCAGTTCACCTTGGGCCTGAAGATCACGCCGCCATGGTCGATATTCAACGGCAAGGACTATTCGCAGATGACCACCTCGGAGCGATACCACCTGATTGAGTACCACAAGTGGAAATTCAACGGCAAAGTGTTCACACCGCTGTCGCGCGACTCCAAACTCGTGCTGATGTCACGATTTGAGTTTGGCTACCTCGGTCATTACAACAAAGATGCCAAATCACCGTTTGAATCGTTCTACATGGGCGGTGACGGTATGTCGTCGTACTCCTCCTATGCCACCGACTATATATCCATGCGTGGTTACTCATCCGGCTCACTCACGCCATACGATGCACAGACCGGACGAAACATGGGATACCTGTACAACAAGTTCACACTTGAGTTGCGCTACCCCATCTCGCTTGAGCAGAACGCTACAATCTGGGCTCTCGCGTTCTTGGAAGCAGGTAACTGCTTTGCCGACATCAAAGACTACAACCCATTTGACCTGAAGCGTTCAGCAGGAGTGGGTGTGCGAGTGTTCCTGCCGATGTTCGGATTGCTGGGTATAGACTGGGGCTGGGGCTTCGACAAGATCAACGGCAGCGACCAGTACGGCAAGAGCCAATTCCACTTCGTTCTGGGCCAAGAACTGTAACATAGAGCACTACGCTCAAAGAAGAAAGACCGCAGCCAAGTTTGGCTACTCAACAATAAAAGAAAAAAGCAGAAAAAAAATGAAACGACTATTTGTGCTCATATTCAGCGTGTTATGTCTAAGTATTGGCATGCAGGCGAAAGATAATTCCGTCGCTTATGTAGATATGGCATACATTTTGAAGAATTTACCACAGTACGAGACAGCTAACGAGCAATTGACCATGATTGCCAAGCGCTGGCAGAAAGAAGTGGATGCTCTGGAGCAAGAGATACGCGTGATGACCACCAACTACCAGACAGAGCAGATATTCCTTTCAGAGGAGATGCGTCAGAGACGTGAGGAAGAAATCCTGCAGAAAGAGCAGGAGGCAATTGAACTCAAGCGCAAGTATTTCGGAGAAACAGGCGAACTGATCAAAAAACGCGAAGCACTACTCAAGCCTATACAGGACGAGATTTATGCCGCTATTCAGGAACTCGCAAACGAAAAGCATATTGATGTTATCAAAGACCGCTCGTCCGACCCGGGATTGTTGTACATGTCGTCCAAACTGGATTACTCGGATCAACTCTTGCAGAAGATGGGAGCAAAATAAGTAATAAATTGTAAACAAACGAATATGAAAAAGATTGTAATGATTATGGCGGTACTGGCACTGACGCTTACCGCAAATGCACAGAAGTTCGGTTATGTGAACACGCAGGAGTTGTTCATGCTGATGCCCGAGCTCAAAGAGGTTCAGGCTCGTATGGATAGCTTGAACAAGCAATACGAGAACCTGCTGATGACCATGCAGGAAGAGTTCCAGAAGAAATATCAGGACTACCAGCAGAAGCAACAGACCCTGCCAGAGGCTATGCGCCAGATTCAAGAGGAAGAATTGGCGTCGATGCAACAGCGCCTGCAAACAACCTATCAGACTGCACAACAGGACGTTGAACAGAAGCGTACCGAGTGGCTCAAACCGGTAAACGAGCGAATGGCTAAAGCCATTCAGGACGTCGGTGCGGCTAACAACTACACGTACATCTTCGACTCCGCAGCAACTGTATATATCGCACCGGACGCAGATAACGTTATGCCGCTGGTAAAAACCAAACTGGGCATCAAATAGTAAACAAGTCAATCGTAGAAAGATAAAGCATTTATATGGCAGACGGCTACCTCGAATCACATTTCGCGGAATACGAAAAGCGTAAAGCCGAGTGGCTCAAGCGTAAACACAAGACACCTCATCCTCTCAAAACAGAGGATGAGGCGTTGTAGAAAATACAAACTCTATGGAACAAATTCAATCCTTACTTCGCGACAAAGCATGGGCTCGATGGACAGTGCTCGTTTTAGTGGCATCCATGATGTTCTTCGCCTATATGTTTGTTGACATCCTGTCTCCACTGGCATCACTATTGAACGACACACTCGGCTGGGACCAAGGTGTGTTTGGCACCTACGCAGCAGGCGAATACCTGCTGAACGTATTCGGATTCCTTATTTTGGCAGGAATCATTCTCGACAAGATGGGTGTTCGTTTCACCGGTCTATTGTCGGCTTCGCTGATGGTTATCGGCGCAGCAATCAAGTTCTGGGGTATATCATGGGCAGATGCCAACACTGTGTCATGGCTCAATGCCTGGTGGCCTGCAATGCCTGGTTCAGCCAAGTTGGCGATGTTCGGATTCATGATCTTCGGTTGCGGATGCGAAATGGCAGGCACAACAGTCAGCAAGATCCTGGCTAAGTGGTTCAAAGGCAAAGAGATGGCTTTGGCTATGGGCTTGGAGATGGCTATTGCGCGCCTGGGGGTATTTGCCGCCATGTGGCTCGCGCCGATGTTCAGTATCAAGTTTGCTGTTGATGGAACGAACTCCGTGGTTGCACCGCTGCTGTTTGCTTCTCTGCTGCTGATAATCGGTCTGTTGAACTTTTTCGTATTCACAATAATGGACAATAAGTTCGACAAGCAACTTGTGGCCGTAGGCGAAGCACCTGCCGTACATGATCCCGAGGATGAGTTCCATGTGAGCGACCTGAAGCAAATATTCTCGTCTAAAATGTTCTGGATAGTAGCACTATTGTGCGTGCTCTATTACTCAGCTATCTTCCCCTTCCAGCGCTTTGCTACCAACTTCCTTGAGGAGACGCTCAACATATCCAATGCCGAGGCTGCCGGTCTGTTCAAGTGGTTCCCGATACTGGCTATGGTGCTCACGCCGTTCCTGGGCGCTTTCATCGATTACAAGGGCAAAGGCGCATCCATGATGCTCATCGGAGCACTAATTATGATTGCCTGCCACAGCGTGTTCGCTTTTGTTCTGCCGGCATATCCGAGCAAGGTGCTCGCACTTGTGACTATTCTCGTACTCGGTGTAAGTTTCTCGCTTGTACCGGCATCGATGTGGCCAAGTGTGCCTAAGATTATTGACGAAAAAGTATTAGGTTCTGCCTACTGCCTTATTTTCTGGGTGCAGAACGTAGGTTTGTGTCTCGTACCGCTATTGATTGGCAAGTTGCGTGTAGCTACTGATGGTTATCTGGTGCCAATGATTGTATTCGCATCATTTGGCGTATTGGCGTTCATCCTGAGCTTCCTGCTTAAGATTGAAGACCGCAAGAAGGGTTACGGCCTTGAACTGCCGAACAAGAAATAAAGAGAAACTTGAAAACGAAAAAGCAAGATAAACGGATGGACTGGAGTTTTCTGATTGAGGGCAAAGATGCGATCTGCGTCAGTACCGACAGTCGTAATCTGCCGGCAGGTTGTATCTTTGTAGCACTGAAAGGTGAAAGTTTTGATGGCAACACTTTCGCCTTGAATGCGCTGCAGAAAGGTGCATCAATGGCTATCGTTGACAACGAGGCTGTTTATAACTCTATCATGCAGTCGGGCGAATATTCCGCACTGTTGGTGGAGAATACTCTGCTTGCGCTACAAGATTTGGCGCGCGCATGGCGTCGCCATTGGGGAAAACAAATCATCGGCATTACCGGCACCAACGGCAAGACAACTACCAAAGAGTTGCTGGCTGCCGTACTCAACACCCGATACAAGACTCATTATACCCAAGGCAATCTAAACAACTCCATTGGCGTTCCGCTCACCCTGCTTCAACTGACATCTGCCCACGAACTGGCAATCGTTGAGATGGGAGCGAGCCATCCCGGAGACATCAAAGAACTGGTAGAAGTGGCAGAGCCGAACTGCGGACTGATAACCAACGTAGGAAAAGCTCACCTGCAGGGCTTCGGTTCGTTTGAGGGGGTGATGGCTACCAAGCGCGAGTTATACGATTATCTGGTAGCGCACAACGGGCTGATCTTCCGCAACGCAGACAATCCGAATCTCACGAAAATGCTGGAAGAAGCTGGGGCCCATGGCACCCCGGGATGTCTAATTGATTACCACTCCGGCACGATGCCCGAGGAGACACATCTGGTGGGCGCATACAACAGCGAGAATATTCAGGCTGCATTGTGCGTAGGCGAGCACTTTGGTGTGAACCATGAACAAGGGCTGACTGCTATACGCGCGTACGTGCCATCCAACAATCGGTCGCAGCGAACAGTTACTGACCGCAACACCCTGATAGTGGATGCCTACAATGCCAACCCCACATCAATGGTGGCAGCAATACAGGCTTTCGAATCTGCAAATGACCCTAAAGCGTATATACTGGGAGCAATGCGAGAACTGGGCGAGTATAGCCATACCGAGCACCAAAATATTGTAAATATGCTGCTGGAGCGTAAAGCAGATACCGTATTACTGGTGGGGGACGAATACTGCGAAACCACAGCCCCCTACCCCATATTCAGCAATGTGGACGAATTATGCGAATACCTGAAGCAACAACCGCTCAGCGACTGCACTATACTGATTAAGGGATCGCGAAGCAACAAACTTGAAAAAGTAATCCCCCTGCTGTAAGACGCAATTTGAAAAGAATGGCAAAATTTGAAAGGTGACTCTAATATGAAAAAGAAAGTTATTATACCTATTCTGATTATTCTGCTTGCCGTAATAGGCGTATTAACATACCTGTTCTTTGCTCAAAAGCAAGAGATGACCGAGATGGTCGAGCAGATGGAGTTTGAGAAGTCCGAATTGGAAGACGAGTATGAAGATCTCGCCATGCAGTTCGACGGCTACCGTACGCCGGATATCCACAACGACTCGCTGGCTCAACTGCTTAATCAAGAGCAACAACGCGTACGCGACCTGCTTGAAGAACTGCGAATAACCAAAGCAACCAACGCACGCCGTATAGCAGAACTGAAAAAAGAACTGGCAACAGTACGTCAAGTTATGGTCTCCTACGTTCACCAGATTGACTCACTCAACCAGACGAACAAACGGCTGACCGCGGAGAACAAACAAGTACGCGAGCAATATGCCGTTGTTCAGCAGCAAGCAGAAGAACTGCAACAGCAGAACACCCATCTAACGGAAAAAGTCACACGAGCTTCTATGTTAGAGATTACCGCCTTCTGCGTCACACCACTAAACAAACGCGACCGCAAAACCACAAACCTCAATCACATGCAGAAGATTCAGTTCGACTTTACCATCGGCAAAAATGTTACATGCGAACGGGGAATCAAGCAGGTATATATGCGTATCGTACGTCCTGATGGAGAACTTATTAACCTGCCCGATCCAGCCAGTCGGATGTTTGCCTTTGAAAACAGCGAGATCGAATACTCTCTCACCAAGGAATTTGAATACGGAGGTGAAGCTGTCAGCGAGACACTATATTGGAATGTGGGCGAGATCCTGTACAAAGGAACATACAATGCAGATTTCTTCATTGACGGAGCGCTTATTGCCTCTTTCCCCTTTGAACTCAAACACTGAAATATGTAACCTGCAACGCTGAACGATTGGTAAGCACGCTATTCTATGGAGAAGTTCAAAAAAATAGCAAACTTTGTGCTTATCGTTTTGGCGTATGGCTTTTTAGGGTACAAAATTGCCACATATGACAATTATGCCGGATTGCTTGAGCGTTTCTCTGCAGCGGAATGGTGGCAGTTGTTGTGCCTGATGGTGTGCGTTGCACTTTTTCCTGTCAACCGTCTGTGCGAAGCCTGGAAATGGCAGTTTCTCGTTCGTGGCATTGAGCCCATGAATATTCTAGAGGCGCAACGGCAAGTGTATTACGGCACACTGGCAGGTTTTGTTACGCCATACAAGATTGGCGAGTATCCAGGGCGCGCACTATTGTTTCGCAAGACCGGACAACACTGGCTGAGTGCGACATGTATGGGAATGATAGGCGGTTACGCCATGACTACAATTATCATCGTAGCCGGATTACCCTCCGTGATTTATTGGCTCGCACCCAACAGTTCGCTCTTATGGAGTATAGTATCTGCTCTAATCTGCGCTCTTGCTGCCATCTTTGCACTACCCGTACTAATGCGCGTTCTACAACAACGCAACTGGAAAAGCGAACAGTCTCGCCTGCTTATCCAAAGCATGGCTGGATTAACTCCCACTGACATCAGCAAACTGCTTGGTATCTCTCTGCTGCGCTACTCAGTATTTATCGTACAATTACTACTCTGTCTTCTATTCTGCGGAGTACAACTGCGCATTCAGTCCATGATTGCCACTCTGCCGCTATACTACCTGCTTATTACAGTTACCCCTAATGTACCTGCCGCGGAAATAGCAGTTCGCGGTGCGTGGGCTGCAGTAATTTTTGAGCGATTCGGCAGCGATGTTACGGCTGCCGCAATAATCGCGACTTTACTTCTATGGCTTATCAATACCATTTTCCCGTTAGTTGTCGGCACAGTTGTCAAACGCCGGCAGTCTGTCACATCAGCATAGCAAATTATCAATTGATTTGCAATATAGAAATTTCACAATCGCGCATAATATGCGCTTTTTTATGTTATTTAGCATATTTTGGCACACTCATTGCATACTCATCAATGAACAAACGCACATAAAGGTGCTAAATGTATCAAAAATTACTAAAAACTAACGTTTTATTTTAACAAAGGGAAGACAAACCCTTACCAAAAAACCTACTAACAATGAAAAAGATTTTTGTAACTGTAACTTTATTCGTAGCTATGGCTTTAGCAGCCAACGCTACCAACCGTCAACAAGATCAAGCAGCCGTCAAACAAACGGCAGCAGACCAGACAGTGAACGTCGCTACCAGCTCTGACAGCGAAGCGGCAGACGCAACCGAACAGGAAGAGATCTACCGCACCCACGCACTTCAGAGCGAGGAAAACGACAAACATATCATCCGCTTCTACGACGTTGACCGCATTGTAGTCAGTAACAAGGAGCACGCGCTTATCCGCATTTACAACAACAAATGGCAACTGATTGAGCAGACCAGCAATGATGTTGACAAGCAAGTTGCTGCCGGAAACTACTACATCACCAGCAGTTCGCGTATTCGCGGCAGATACCAGGCACAATAACGGCCATGTATGCTAACAAGAGATCAGCCTTCAGCGATGGAGACTGATTTTTTTGCACAATTGTTTGCAATTGTCGTTTTTTTTTCGTATCTTTGCACCGAAAATTAGAGCTATGCGCAAATCCCGTTTCATATTATATTGCTTAATGTGGCTGCAAGCAGTGTCTGCACAAGCGCCTCACGAGGAGTTTCGCGCCACATGGCTTACCACGCTCAAGAACATTGACTGGCCTATAACCGTTGCCACAACACCTGAGTCCGCAGCCGTTCAGCAAACTGAGATGACGGACATTTTTGACCGCCTGCAAGAGGGAAACATCAATGCCATCTGCTTTCAAGCGCGTCCGTCTTCCGACGCGTTATACCACTCTTCGCAAGAGCCGTGGAGTCCGGTACTGACAGGCATACGAGGCATGGATCCGGGATTTGATCCTTTGGCATTTGCAATCGAGCAGGCGCACAATCGAGGCATGGAGTTGCATGCATGGGTCAACCCATTCAGATACGAGCGTACCGCCGGCGAGCGTATTGACGATATTGAGGCTTACATCGCTTCTGAAGACTCTGACCCTATCCGTATAGAGCACCCGGAGTGGCTACTCACATACAACACAACACAATACAAAGGGGCCATACTCGATCCCGGACATCCGGAAGCACGCGCTTATGTTCTGCACGTGATTATGGAGATTGTCAACAACTACAATATTGATGGTCTGGTGATGGACGACTATTTTTACCCCTACGGAGGCACTACTGATGAAGACATAAACAGCCGAAACAGATACAAGCCCGACTCTGTATCAACCGGTGACTGGAGAAGATTATGCGTCAATGAGGTTATCCGCGCCATCTACGACTCTATACAAACTGTCAAACCTTGGGTAAAGTTCGGTATGGCGCCGTTCGGAATATATTCGATGACCGACAGCGCTGCCTCACGATATGGCTTAACACTGCCGGAAGGCATAAGCGGCAAGGATGCTTGGGCTGACCTATATTGCGATCCGCTGGCGTGGGTCGAAGGCGGATATGTTGATTATCTTGCTCCGCAATTGTACTGGTCCACCAAGGCGACAAAACAGAGTTACGAAAAGCTCTGCAAATGGTGGTGCGAGAGCGTAGCAACCCTCGATGCGCGGCGATCGGATGCGCACAACACACACGTATATATCAGTCACGCGGCTTATCGCTTTGATGCAGAAGAACTCGGCAGGCAGATTGAGTACAACCGCCAATATGCCCCGCATAACGCCCCGGGAAGTATCTTCTACAACACCAACCAATACCTGAACTATACCGGTGCAGGAAAGCAGGAAAACACCTGCCAGAAATTGCGCGACAGTCATTTCAGCAACAATGTTCTGCCACCTCTTATGGTTTGGAAGCGTCCATCACAATTGTCCACGCCGGCTACAATCACCACGACCGACACACTAAACGCCTGCTGTGACACCATTTCTCCCACGTGGCAGCACAGCAGATTCCGCAGAATGACAATACGGCAAAAAGCGGACCCGGAATAAGGCATTTTGACTGCTACATTTGCCAAATATCAAGTCAATACAACGAATTTTCCCATACAATTTACCAAAATTTGGATATTCATTTTTATTTTCGTAACTTTGTGCAGTAAAGGCGGTTGTTTTTACCGCACATAGTACGCAAATTCAGCTTATTCAAACATAAACTATGATACTTGATAAATTAGAAAATGCCGATTGGTACTTCGGATGTGTTCCGGGGTTTCAGCAGTTTATGCAATTCTTCAACAACAATGACCTGGAAGAACTACCTGCATGCAAAATTAAGTTAGACGGTCAGGATCTTATTGTCAACATTTGTGATCAAGTTGGCAAGGACGAGAAAGACTGCAAACTCGAAGCTCACAAGGATTATATTGACATCCACATTCCTCTAACCGCCTCAGAGACAATGCTATGGAGTTCACTTGAGGATTGTCAGAGTGTGCTCAAGGAGTACGATGAGGGGCGCGATGTAGAGATTTATAGCGACAAGCCCTCTGCACGCTTCAGTGTGCCAAGAGGATACTTTGCCGTATTCTTCCCTACAGATGCTCACGCTTCAGGTGTCGCATCATCTACTTTCCGCAAAATTATTGTTAAAGCAAAAGTTGAATAAATCAATCCATTAACTATGCTACAGATTGTACAAGACGAGCCAGGTCTACAACCCTATGAGCAGGCGTTACAAGCACGCCAGGACTATGCCGAGCGCAAAGTTAAGGAGTTAACGGGCGGCAAAAAGAAACTCGCACCATGGGCTGACGGCTACTTATATTTCGGTCTGCATCACATGAACCCGGGTTGGGTTATGCGCGAATGGGCGCCAAATGCTACAGCCATCTACATCAAGGGAGATTTCAATAATTGGCAAAAGAGTGAGGATTACCGCCTGTACCCGGTAGGAAACGGTGTATGGGAAGGCTATCTCACCGAGGAGCAAATGCATCACGGGCAGCACTACAAACTGCTTGTTGAGTGGTTGGGAGGTTACGGTGAGCGTATCCCATCGTATGCACGCCGCGTCGTACAAGATGACCAGACAAAGATTTTCTCCGCACAAGTATGGGCTCCAGAGAAAGAGTTCAAAATCGGCAAACGCCGTGGTCCCAAGGGCTGGAAAGCAGACAAACCGCTGTTTATTTACGAATGCCATATCGGTATGGCTACAGAAGAGCAACGCGTCGGCACATATAACGAATTCCGTGAGAACGTATTGCCCCGCGTGGTTAGTTTAGGCTACAACTGCATACAGATCATGGCTATTCAGGAGCACCCGTACTACGGCTCGTTCGGCTACCATGTATCCAACTTCTTTGCCCCTTCGTCACGCTTCGGCACACCGGAAGAACTCAAGGAGCTCATCAAAGCAGCACACGACAAAGGTATAGCTGTTATCATGGATATTGTGCATTCACACGCTGTAAAAAACGAACTGGAAGGTTTGGGTAACTTTGACGGCACGCCATACCAATACTTTCATGACGGTCCACGTCGCGAGCACCCGGCTTGGGACAGTTTGTGCTTCAACTACGGCAAGAACGAGGTGCTGCACTTCCTGTTGTCGAACTGCAAATACTGGCTTGAAGAGTACGATTTCGACGGTTTCCGCTTCGATGGTGTTACATCAATGATGTATCTGAGCCATGGTTTGGGCGAAGATTTCAACGGCTATCAGTCATATTTCAACGGCAACGAAGACGGTGATGCAATCTGCTACCTTACATTAGCCAACAAACTCATTCACGAGGTTAAAAAGGACGCAATAACCATTGCCGAAGACATGTCAGGAATGCCGGGTATTGCAGCACCTTTCAAAGATGGAGGTATGGGCTTCGATTACCGACTGGCAATGGGAATTCCTGACTTCTGGATCAAGTATATCAAAGAAGTACGTGACGAGGACTGGAAAGCCGGTCATATCTTGTATGAGATGACTAACCGTCGCCAAAATGAGAAAACCATCTCATACGCTGAGAGTCATGATCAGGCGTTGGTGGGCGACAAAACGATTATCTTCCGTCTTGTGGACGCAGATATGTATTGGCATTTTGAGCATGGACACTCAACCTACATGGTTGACCGCGGCATAGCTCTTCACAAGATGATTCGCCTGATAACGGCTTCCACCATCAACGGTGGCTACCTGAACTTTATGGGCAACGAGTTCGGACACCCCGAATGGATAGACTTCCCGCGTCAAGGCAACGGCTGGAGTTATCAGTACGCACGCCGCCAGTGGTCGCTGGTAGACAATCAGAATTTCTACTATGCTGACCTCAACCGCTTTGACGCAGCAATGATTAGCATGCTTCGCGAGTCAGGTATAATGCCAGACACGCCGATTGTCAATCTTTGGGACCGCGAGGGCGACCAAGTCGTTGCGTACATGAGGGGCGATTACGTGTTTGTATTCAACTGGAATGGCACAAAATCCTTCCCTGACTACGGTTTCCTTGCCCCCGAGGGCAAATATCAGGTAGTGCTGAATACTGACAATCCGAAGTTTGCAGGATTTGAGCAGACTGACGATACAATCGCCCACTTCACAATGCCCGACCGCGAGTATGCGCGTGACATGAAAGGCTGGCTCAAGCTCTACCTGCCGGCACGAACGGCTATCGTACTAAAGAAAGTTGATTAAACAATTGAACCAAGAATAATTTTTAACACCATGAGACTAATTATCGAAAAGAACTATGATTTAATGTCAGAGTGGGCTGCCAACTATGTAGCCAAGCGTATCAACGAGTTTGCACCGAAAGAGAGCAATCCGTTCGTTCTCGGTCTTCCTACAGGCTCATCGCCGTTAGGTATGTACCGCAAGCTGATAGAACTCAACAAAGAAGGCAAAGTTTCATTCCGAAACGTCGTGACATTTAATATGGACGAATACGTAGGTCTTCCCGAGGAACATCCAGAGAGTTACCACTCGTTTATGTGGAACAATTTCTTCTCTCACATCGACATCCGCAAAGAGAACGTGAATATCCTCAACGGCAATGCTGCCGACCTTGAAGCCGAGTGTGCACGTTACGAGGCTAAAATCAAGAACTACGGAGGCATTCACCTGTTCCTTGGAGGCATAGGTCCTGACGGGCATATCGCTTTCAACGAGCCGGGTTCGTCACTGACTTCACGCACCCGCAAGAAAGAGTTGACCACTGACACGATTATTGCCAACTCACGATTCTTCAACAACGATATCAATCTCGTTCCGAAGACTGCTCTTACCGTAGGTGTAGGCACTGTGATGGACGCTAAAGAAGTGCTGATTCTTGTCAACGGTCACAACAAAGCCCGTGCTTTGCAGCACGCAGTTGAAGGCGGAGTATCTCACATGTGGACTATCAGTGCGCTGCAGATGCACCAGCACGGCATTATTGTATGCGACGAACTTGCTTGCGGTGAGCTGAAAGTAGATACATACCGCTACTTCCTGGACATCGAAAAGAACAATCTTCTTTAGTCATTTCTGTATAAGCACATGTTGTACCTCTATAATACACTCACACGCGCAAAACAGCCTTTCCGTCCTTTGCACGAAGGACATGTAGGCATGTATGTATGTGGTCCGACCGTATATGGCGATGCCCATCTGGGGCACGCACGACCGGCTATCACGTTCGACATCTTGTTTCGCTACCTGACGAACATCGGATATAAGGTGCGTTATGTGCGCAACATTACCGACGTCGGACATCTGGAGCATGATGCGGATGAGGGAGAGGACAAGATTGCCAAGAAAGCCCGATTGGAGCAATTGGAGCCCATGGAGGTCGTACAGTTCTTCACCAACCGCTACCACCACGACATGGAAGCTCTGAATGTGCTGCCACCCTCCATTGAGCCGCACGCTTCGGGGCACATCATTGAGCAGATTGCTTTTGTGCAGAAGATTCTGGACAAAGGGTACGCCTACATTTCCAACGGAAGCATATACATGGATGTAGAGCGATACGCGCAAGATTTTCCATACGGCAAACTCAGCGGACGCAATCTTGAAGACATAGTAACCGATACGCGCGAATTGGATGGGCAGGACGAGAAACGTCACTCCTACGATTTTGCATTGTGGAAGAAGGCTGCTCCCGAGCATATCATGCACTGGCCGGCAGTTTTCCGCTACTCCGACAACGGTGAAGTTCGCGAACTGCATAGTGAGGGATTTCCCGGCTGGCACATGGAGTGTTCTGCCATGGGAACGAAATATCTGGGTGAGGAGTTCGATATCCACGGCGGAGGAATGGATCTAATGTTCCCGCACCACGAAGCGGAGATTGCTCAGTCGTGCGCTGCTCTCGGGCATGACACAGTCCGCTATTGGCTGCACAACAACATGATTACCATCGCCGGCAAAAAGATGGGAAAGAGTTACAACAACTTTATCACTCTCCGTCAGTTCTTCAGCGGTGATCACCATCTGCTCAGCAAGGCGTTTGCCCCGATGACCATTCGGTTCTTCATCCTTATGGCTCATTACCGCTCAACTGTTGACTTCTCGTCAGAGGCTTTGGAAGCCGCAGAAAAAGGTTACCAACGCATGTCAGAGGCATACGCACGATTGCAGAAGATTAATCCGGCAGCAACCTCTACCGAAGAAATTCATGCAGTCGTTGCCGAACTGCGTACGCGCTGCACTGAAGCCATGGATGATGATCTGAACACGCCGATAGTTATTTCCCACCTGTTCGATTCCAGTAGAGTGATTAACAACTTGGCAGACGGCAAGGCGACAATCAGTGCAGAAGATCTAAGTGAGTTACGTGCAGTCTGGCAACAATTCGCAATCGACATCTTAGGACTACAACTCGACACCAACGGAGGGCAACAGACTGTCACAGGCGGAAACACTGCAGCATTCAACGGAGCAATTGATCTGCTGTTAGGCATCCGACTCGAAGCCAAGCAAAACAAAGACTGGGCGACATCCGACCGCATACGCAATGCTCTGACCGACCTCGGATTCACCGTCAAAGACACCAAGAACGGGTTCGAATGGAGCATATAAACATTTTTTTCAAAAAAAGTCTCACATAAATTTGCATATGTGAGATTTTTTTTGTAATTTTG
>CALZOG010000024.1 GCA_945827635.1 uncultured Bacteroidales bacterium | reverse complement strand
TGTTTATTGCGCCTGCATTTGATGCAGGCATCGGCTTTGCCGTCCTTAGCAGCGTTAATTACGTTCGGATTCCATCCGGACAACGGCTCCATGAGTGCCGCCGATAATATCGTCTATGCCTGGCATATCTATATGCTCTCCCCTTGCATTCCGTTAAATTTCGTACTTTCTCGCATATATTTTATGCATTTTTAGGATTTCATTTGCAAAAGTCATATATTTTTCGTATCTTTGTAGCGTCTTTCCCGAAAGGGGACTGACCAATGACATATAAAATAGGCGTTTAACCTGTTGGCGGAATTAAAGAAGTGTTCTTTGATTAAATTTTTTAACAAAAAAAGTTGCACAATTCGCTGATCTTTAGTAACTTTGTAGTGTGATGAGTACCGCCAATGCACCTTACTTGGGGATAAAGGATATTTGAGTGCGTCCGTACAATTGGACTTGTTCGAGACATCCGAGATCCGATTGGAAGTGCCTTACCGATTGAATCAAAAAGATTGGAAACCAACTTTTGCTCCCTTTGCTATGGCAAGACGGTTGTTAGCAACTATCCTTTGCATCGTGACCCGAAGAACCAGAAGTTCTACTCCGCGCTCCGTGGCTTCATCATCGCCCAACTGTCCAAACAACTCAAAGAGCAAAATCCAAAGGCATAAACCCCGCAAAATAAACATTATGGCCGATATAGAGAATAACACACCGGAATTTGTGAAACGAGATGGAACTATCGTTGATCCCGATTATATTCAGTGGTTAGCGGATGTAAAACAGCGTTACCGTGAAGGACAAGCACGTGCATTGGTGAAGGTTAACGATGAGATGCTGCGCTTCTATTGGAGTGTCGGTCGCGATCTGGTGGCACTTCGCACAGAGACGCGTTGGGGCGCAGGAGTCGTTAAGCAGTTTGCGATGGATATGCGCGATACTTTCCCTTCTTCAACTGGCTTTTCGTACTCCAACGTCAAGTATATGAAACGTTGGTATTCGTTTTATCTTGAAAAAAGTCAGCAGGCTGCTGACCAATTGGATGGAAACGAAAAAAGTCAGCAAGCTGCTGACCTTTTTGAAATGCCAGAGATATTTGGGCGTGTTCCATGGTTTCATCATGTAGCTATTATATCTGGATGTACATCTTTAGATGAGGCGCTATTCTACGTAAATAAGGTTGCTGAGGAAGGTTGGAGTCGCAGTAAACTCGAAGCACAAATCGACGCTCGCCTATTCCAAGCGCAAGGCGCGATAGCGTCCAATTTCTCCAACACACTTCCATCGGAGCAACACCAACTGGCGCAGCAGCTCTTCAAGAACCCTTACCATTTTGAGTTCCTTTCTTTAGAGCAGACTTTCAAAGAGGAAGATTTGGAAGAAGCGCTTGTGAAGAATATCACCAATTTCCTTTTGGAGTTGGGACAGGGCTTTGCCTATGTCGGGCGCCAGATGGAACTGCGTATAGATGATGAATCGACGTTCTTTCCGGATCTCATCTTCTACCATATCCCGCAGAAACGTTACGTCATTATTGAATTGAAAGCGGTTAAGTTCATGCCCGAATTTGCCGGCAAACTGAATTTTTACGTAACGGCAGCTGACAAACTCTTGCGCGGAGAAGGAGATAATCCTTCTGTCGGTTTGGTCATCTGCAAAACAGCCAAAAGTACAATCGTCGAGTGGTCACTACAGGACATCCAGAAACCCCTCGGTGTCGCCACGTACCAGATTGAACAAGTCGTTGAGCGCACCGTCAAAGAACTGGAGCAACAAAAGAAGAAACAATAATTTAACCAAGATATGGCAAATAGCACTAACAATTCTCAAATCTCGGAACTTGACTTGTTCAGTTTGCAAGCAGAATGCCCAAATGAGATCGTGAATAATCAAGAAGTAGTTGGGCACTTCGATAACTTGGATATGTCAAGAAACGTCCTCATCTGCAACGTCAAAAAGGATAATGTGCAGCATTTTCTTGATGGTTCAGCAAAGATTTACTACACGGGGAAAAAGTTTCCATCAACTGTAGCCCTAAACAAGTTGTACTACTTTATTCCGTACATTGGAAAGCAATGTGACCTTGGTTATACTGGAGTTCGCGACCTGTACTTAATCAAGATAGCAAGAGTTGGCACACGTAAAGAAGGTACGCCGGAGAACGACCCGAATGATTTGCGTATCGTTTTCGAGTTACAATTTATTAAGTGTTTGTATGAACAATATCAACCGCACAGATTGCAAATATGGGAGACATTCACTGATACGACATTGAAAAAGTTACATAAGCAAGTCAAGGCACAACCTCAAAATGCTTGTCCTATAGAACAAGTCCTTGAGGACATACGTCCGCATATACAATACAATGATGATGCACTTACATCAATTGATTTATTCTCTGGTTGTGGTGGATTGACAAAAGGTTTTAGTATGGTTGGTATTCGCTCTATCTTTGCTTCTGATATTGATGAAAATGCAGCAAAAACATTTTGCAGAAATTTTCCGGATACACCTTTCTTATGCAAGAGTATTACAGACATTGAGAAAAATGAGGTTGACGAATTGTTGGAGGGCAGAGTCCCTGACATAATAATTGGAGGTCCCCCATGTCAAGGATTTAGTCTTGCAAATAAACGCCGTAATAAAATCAAAGATGACCCACGAAATAAACTCTTTTACGGTTTTGTTAAGTTCATCAATTGGTATTCTCCCAAAGCCTTTGTAATGGAAAATGTCAAAGGTTTGCTCTCTATGCAGAATGGAGAAGTAATTAAAACCATCGTGGAAGAATTTACGAATGCAGGGGAATACGGATATAATGTCGCATATAAAGTCCTTGTTGCATCGGATTATGGAGTTCCACAAAATCGTGAGCGTGTTATCCTTATTGGTTATCGTAAAGACTTAAATATACAACCGCAACATCCCGAACCTTATGAGTTAGATCATTTGGTTACAGTAGATGAAGCGATAGGCGATTTGCCACAAATTGGAGCAGGCCAAGGAACAGAGGTACAAGAATATCCGCAAGAGCCACAGAATGAGTATCAGCGACTCATGCGTGCTAATTCGACCTATGTATTAAACCATGTGGCGATGAAGCATACTCCTCGACTGATTGCCCGATTTGAAGCAATTAAACCCGGACAAGACTTATTGGATGTATGGGAAACTCATGGAGCATTAAAACGAGGAGCACCAAGTGAAAAATCAACAATTAAATTCCACCAAAACAATCAGCGTTTATTTGGTGATCGACCTGCTCCAACTATTGCTGCAAGTTTTCAGAGTAATTTCATACACCCTCATCTCAACCGTAATTTTACGGCAAGAGAAGGTGCTCGCCTGCAATCTTTCCCTGATGATTTCGTTTTTGAAGGTATGCGTACCAAAATGTCATGGGAGAAAGGATTAAGCCA
The DNA here is from genome assembly GCA_945827635.1 of uncultured Bacteroidales bacterium. Classification (GTDB taxonomy): domain Bacteria; phylum Bacteroidota; class Bacteroidia; order Bacteroidales; family Paludibacteraceae; genus Colicola. The sequence goes on along the minus strand of CALZOG010000024.1, from coordinate 20,624 downwards.
GTATCAGCAAATTGGAAATGCTGTGCCCGTCTTGCTTGCGAAAGCAATAGCAGAAAGTATTGTCAAACAATTAAATACTATAGAACAATGAACAAAAGCAGCATTGATATAATCCGTGAGAATCACGAGAAGTATCCTCAACTTTGCCATGCATCTAACATACTAAAAAAGTATGACGATGGGCAGAAAGTAAGTCAGTTAATGCAGATTGCTGATAAGTACGCAACTTATTTAGAGGAGAATCTTAAATTAGTTGGTTTTACTGATGCTACCATTAAGAAGAGAGTACGCTTATTGAATGATTATTACAACTTCATTCATAATAACAATTTAGATAATCTATACAGCTCACAAGGTAAATTCCGTCCTACAATATTGGAGGAGTTTTTATACCTATTGTTCAAAGATTTTGTAAAGCAGTATCAAACGAAACTCAACGCACAAGATCAATTAGAAAGTGGTAGTGTTAAAGCATATTCTAATCTCTACTTTAAGGCTAAATCTTTTGACGAATTTGTTACAAATCCTGATATGGCCGTGAACGAAAAAGACCAAGATTTTGCCATATACAGAAAGTTTGTTCTTACGGTAAATGGAACGAAAACAGTCAATTTGCAAGTCCCTGCAATAGCGATTGAGGCAAAAACATTTATAGATAAGACAATGCTTGACGGAATTATTGCTACGGCTGAAAAAGTAAAAAGTGGTAATCCTTATTCATTGTTTGTCTCGGTGACAGAGACTTACGATGTTGCATTTGGAGTTGACCCTGCTTATTCCCGAATAGACCAAATATATGTATTGCGCAAAACAACGCGCAAAGCGGCATGGGCAAATATTGATGTTGATGTAGTATTGCGTATGTTCCATGAAATCAAAGCACATCTTGAGCGTCCTTGGTCTGATGTTCGTACACGTCTTAACCAAGAAGGAGTTATTATTTAAGCATTTGCAGTAAGTATGGGGAGAGGTATTTGCCCACTATTTGACAAAGAGACGGAAATTTGCAAATCGCATATTTTCCCAAAATTTGTGTACAAAGACCTTAAATGGAGCAATCAAGCAAAATTTGTCAATAGAGAACATAAATGCCCTCCAATACAGGCTGGTTATAAGATTCCGTTATTAGGACAAGAAGCTGAAATACGTTTCTCAAAATATGAAAACTGGTTTGCGCAGCATATCTATAGACCATTAAGGAAGGGTGAATTAATAAACAATATAAACTACGATAAACACCTCTATTACTTTTCTATTCTACAAACATGGAGGGGATGCCTCTACGCGACACAAAAATATGGAAAGGATGGTTTTGCGGACGAATTATTTTGTGTATTGAGGAGTGCGATGGATGAATGGAAAAACTATTTAGTCAATGGAATAATACCCGCAGAATACGACTCTTTCTATTTGATGCCATTGAGGGATGAGAATATAAAATTCTCACGATATTTGGAAGTGGATTTTTATTTTAAAGGGCTTTAGAATTCAATCTTATGGTAACTGACGAAGGGAATGCTATCTATACCAAACTACCGTCTATGGTTATATGGGCTCCGCTCGATAGAAAGTCAAAAATCAATTATGGATTCAAGATAATGCCAGATGGGGGCTCATTTGATTTTTCAAACTATGAAATTACTGATGTCTATGTCTTGGATTATTTAAGTTACAAAATCAATCAGACTATAGAATGGCGCAAACGTATTGCATTGACCAATCCTCAAAAGATTAAAGATAATCAAGACAGGATGGCAAAAGACCAAGAATTTCAAGAAAGCGAATTGGCGGAGATACTTTCTTTGCCTTCTCTTTCGGCAATGCAAATGAGTGGTGCTGAATACATGATTAGCCATATTTATTAATTAGAGCAACGCTATTTAACTAAAAAGGAAATAGAAACTACCATGCATCGGTGGTAGTTATTCTGAATAAGAAATTGTTGACGGTATACTAGCTATGCACATCTACGTCGCGTCCTCTTGGCGCAACACATATTTTCCCGATGTCGTAACAGCCTTGCGAAACGCAGGGCATGAGGTGTACGACTTCCGCAATCCACCGACCGGTGATCCGGGATTCCATTGGACGGATGTGGATGCTAATTGTGCGGCCTGGACTCCTGCACAATATCAGGCGAACCTCACACACCCGCTTGCAGAACGGCAGTTCAAGTACGACATTGAGGCTATGGAAACGTACGATGTTTGCGTACTGTTGCTCCCGTGCGGTCGTTCCGCTCATGCCGATGCCGGTTGGTTCGCCAACTTTGCTCCCGGCAACGCCGTTACCACCTCAACCAGACAAATGATGAGAAAGTTAAATCAATATAGAATAGTGAAATAATATGGCAGCACAGTCTAAATTATTTCAGCGCTTGATTTGGCTGGTGGATACCATTTATAGCGCAGGGCACATCAGTCGGGAGCAGATTGACCGTCGGTGGGCAACTTCGCGGTACAATGACGACAAAGACGATGAGTACGGAGAGCGTAACTTCCACCGCCATCGTGAGACCATTCAGCAGATGTTCGGCATTGATATCGTGTGCAATCATGTCACCAAGGAGTATTCCATTGAGGGCTTAGACGAGGCGAATAAGAGCGGTATGCGCTCGTGGCTGATGAACACCTTTGCCATCAACAACATCGTCAACCTTGGCGGAGGTATGCAAGACCGGATTATCTTTGAGGAAATTCCTGAAGGCACGCGATACCTATCGACTATCGTTAACGCCATGCAGGACGGAAAGCAGTTGTACGTAGCGTATCAGGGCTACAATCGCGTAGAGCCTCACTCGTTCCTACTCGCTCCGTACTGTCTGAAGGTGTTCAAGCAACGTTGGTACTTAGTTGGCAAGCCGGACGACCATCCGGAGGAGAGCGAGCCACGTGTGTATGCGCTCGACCGTATGAAAGAACTGACTCCTACTGAGAAACCGTTTAAGTTGCCTAAGGACTTCAAACCTTCTCTTTTCTTCAAAGGTCAGTATGGGGTGGATCGCTCTATCCGTGAGGAGCAAAAAATTGTTGTACGTGTAAGTGATTACGATGCTAATTTCTTGCGTTCTTTGCCGCTCCATGACAGCCAGATAGAGATGAAACAGGAAGAGGGATTTGTGTATTTCTGCTTCTATGTAGCTCCGACGTATGACTTCATCATGGAGCTGCGGAAGTTTGGTGCGAAGCTGGAAGTGTTAGAGCCTGCCGCTTTGCGGGATAAGTTCCGTGAAGAAAGCGAGAATCTAAAGAAGATGTACGAATCTATTGATGAGATGTCGGTACATTTCGACAAAAGTGATTAAACAGATAAACGAATGATACTAATTGGACTGAAACATACAAGCGAGTTGACGGTTACTGATGCCGTTACCGCTATAGCAGTTGGTTCCGGCGATATGCCGGTATTGGCAACACCGATGATGTTAGCACTCATGGAAAACGCTGCCATGCTGGCCGTCAAAGACGAGTTGCCGGAAGGATGCACAACTGTCGGCGGACATATTGCGTCTTCGCACTTGAAGCCATCGAAGGTGGGTGACTTGGTTAGAGCAGAAGCCGAGGTGAAGAAGGTGGAGGGCAAGAAGATTGAGTTTAAGGTGGCAGCCTATTGTGGTGACACGCTTCTGGGCGAAGGTACGCACCTACGATTCGTTGTTGACAAGGAGAAGTTTATGTCAAAACTTTGAAACCACATGGATCACCTACCACAAAATCCGGCGATACTCGTTTCGAGCGTGAACATGCTCCTGCGAGATGAAGAGTTCGACTCGCTCGAAACGCTTTGCTATGCGTATGACCAGGAGCCGGAACAGCTAAAAGACTACCTGTTCGCCAATGGCTTCGTATGTATAATCGCCAAAACGAATTGTACATTTTCTAAAAACGAAAAGTACATTTTTTTGACACTATTTCACACGAAAATGAGCAGCGGATTTTCTCCGTTGCTCATTTTCTATAATCGCGCTTTTTTCGGCTGCCTTGTCCTGAAAAAAAAAGACACACTACAATAATCCGCATGTCAGTTTCGTATGTATTGTCAGTTTCTTTTTAGTGAACCTTGGTCTATTCAATTGTTGTTACTTGTAAATACCCTCTCGCAATTGTTTGATAATTGTCGATAATTCTTAGCCCTAAAGGGCACGATCTGCTTCGCTGTATGGTTGACTGACAAAATTCTCCATTGTTGACAATGGTTGATAATGCTTGCCCCCAAAAAGGTTCATTTGCTCAAATTGTGAACACAATCAGTCACTTACGCTCAAAATCTCATCCCGCTGAGATTTGCGCGAGCAATTACTTGCATATCCGGAAATTTTGCTGTATCTTTGCAGCGCTTTTCTACCACCCCTGCACCTCGTCTGCCACTTCCGCATAACCCGAGACGTGTATGAGAAGAGGGCAAGACGAGGGCAAGAGCAAATTGAAAGCAGGTTAACCCGAGACTTATTTGACCGAAAGGGCACGCATACACACCGCCAGCGATTTGGCGATATCTGTTAGGCTATGCAGATCCGTAAGAGGAACCTCACAACCATTGCCGCCGGGATTAACGGCTCAGATATGCCTCGAAGAGGCGATAACACTTATTTTCGCTGTCTCCGGCTGCTGCCACGATCGCATGGAAAGGTATGATCAGGAAGCAGCTATTTGTTTGTAACGCTCGATAAGTTTGTTGTGACGGATGAAGCCGTAAACGGCAACAAGGAGCGCGCCGAAAAGGTCGAGAATAAGATCCTGCATGGAGTCGCTCAAAGCGTCATGGCCGCAGAGCGGGATATCATCCGGCGTAAAAATAGAACTGGTGGTGGTAGCCATGAACTGCTGCGTATTGGTGCCCATGAGGCTGTCGTACGAATATTCGAGGATCTCCCACAACGCACCCAATCCCAATGAGAACATCACCAGAAAAAGGCAGAGAAACCACTTGTTCAAGTAGATATACTTGTCGTTCTCCGCCATGATAACATGTATGAGCCAGAGGGCTATCATCGACAGCAGAAAACCGCTCTCGGCGTGCAGAAGCTTGTCCCACCAAGGTACGCGGCCGTAAAGGTCGAGCCCATCACCAAGGATAAGCGATGAGAAACAGAAAACGACGATGAACACCGAGAGTATCCAGGGCACCTCGATACGGAAATGCTTGCGCAGCAACTGCGGCAGGTACATGACCAACAACATGGCTACATATTGCAGACCGCGGAACACAATCTCGTCCCACAAACTTTGCTTAACAATAAGCCAGGATACATTCGCCACTGCCATCACGGCAATCAGCCACGTGGCGATACGGTTTAACTTATGAAGATTTTCACTACGCATGGTATGATTTTTGATTTGGGGCTTGCACGCAAAATGATGCACAAAGGTACAAAAAATTTATGACATTTGCAAATCTGCCAAAGAATTTCGAGCATTTAGTTTGAAATATTCAGGCTAAAAGCCACACAAAGTTACACAAACGTTGCACAATTCCGAATTTTCAGCAAACAATTCAAAAAAATCGAAAAGTATTTGCTTTTTTAGAAAAATTATTGTACCTTTGCACCCGTTTGAAAAAATAACACAGGTTAATGAGCAAAAATTTAGTAATAGTTGAGTCTCCGGCAAAAGCCAAAACAATCGAGAAGTTCTTAGGTACCGATTATCGCGTGTTATCCTCACAGGGGCACATACGCGATATAGAAGGCATAGGCAAGCGTAACATCGGTATTGATTTTGAGCACGGCTACACGCCAAACTACGTACTTGAGCCCTCCAAACTCCATCTGATCGACACGCTTCGCAAGGAAGCCGGCAAGGCTGACATTGTCTGGCTCGCCTCCGATGAGGACCGCGAGGGAGAAGCTATAGCCTGGCACCTGAAGGAGGTACTGAACCTTCAGCCCTCCAACACCCACCGCATAGCGTTCCACGAGATAACCGAGACGGCTATCAAGGACGCTATAGCCCATCCGAGAGATATCGATTATAACCTTGTGAACGCGCAACAGGCACGACGCGTGCTGGACCGTATAGTAGGTTTTGAGCTCAGTCCCGTACTGTGGCGCAAGGTGACTGCCGGACTCAGTGCCGGACGCGTGCAGTCGGTAGCCGTAAGGCTGGTGGTTGAGCGCGAAAGAGAGATCGAGCAGTTCGTTCCCACCGCACAATACAAGGTGTCTGCCGACTTCACAGGCAAGGATCAGCAGGGCGTAAAAACAACCCTCCACACCGAGCTTAACCACCGGTTCGCCACCGAGCAGGAGGCACGCGCATTCCTGATGAGCTGCGCCGACTCAACGTTTACTATCCAATCCATACAGAAGCGCCCCGTACGCCGTACGCCGGCACCGCCGTTCACCACCTCGCTACTGCAGCAGGAGGCGGCACGCAAACTGCACTTCCCCGTATCAAAGACGATGCGTCTGGCACAATCGCTCTACGAGGCAGGACACATTACGTACATGCGTACGGACTCGGTTAATCTGTCATCACTCGCCATCGGCACTGCCAAGAAGCAGATCATCGACACCTACGGCGCCGAGTACCACAAGGCACGTAACTACCACACCACCACCAAAGGTGCACAGGAGGCACACGAGGCTATACGCCCCACATACATCAACCACCTGACGGCAGGCAGCAACGAGGACGAACGACGGCTGTACGACCTGATACGCAAACGCACACTCGCCTCACAAATGGCAGATGCCGAACTGGAGCAGACACGTATGGAGATCGGCACACAGGCTTCACCGTACCTGTTCGTAGCCAGCGGTGAGGTGGTGCTGTTCGACGGATTCATGCGCGCTTATGTCCAATCGAATGACGAGGATACCGAACCTGAATCAACAGGACTGATGCCGGCTATGGCGGAAGGTGAGGCACTGAAACTCGACAAGTGCATCAGCCGCGAGAGTTTCACCGCAGCACCGGCAAGATACAACGAAGCCACACTCGTCAAGAAGATGGAGGAACTGGAGATCGGACGACCGTCAACCTACGCCACGATCATCGAGACTATCCAGGCACGCGACTACGTACAACGCGGCAACGTACCCGGCAAAAAACGCTCGTACAACACACTCACACTGAAGAACGGTGTCATCGCAGAAAAGAAACAGCAGGAGAACGTAGGCGCCGAGTCGCAACGCCTGTTGCCAACGGACCTTGGACGCATAACCAACGATTTTCTGGTGGAGCAGTTCCCTGCTATCCTCAGCTACGATTTCACCGCAAAAGAGGAGCAGAACTTCGACAAGATAGCCGAGGGCAAAGCCGACTGGACCAAAGTGGTTGACAAGTTCTACAAGACCTTCCACCCGCTCATCAGCAATGTGCCTGCAGGCAAGATTGCCGGACGCCGGCTCGGCATCGATCCCAAGACGGGCGAGGAGGTGTTCGTACGAATCACTAAGAACGGTCCGTGCGTACAGATAGGCACCACCGAGGGCGACAAACCGCGGTTCGCATCGCTACAGAAAGGTCAGTCGCTGTTCACCATCACACTCGACGAGGCACTGCAGCTCTTCGATCAGGCACTGCCCATCACCCTGGGCGAACATAATGGCGACAACGTGATAGTAGCCGACGGCAAGTACGGACCGTACGTGCGCATAGGCAAAACGTTTGCCTCACTGCCCAAAGGGGCAGACCCGTTCAGCATAACGCTCGACAGTGCAGTCGAACTGATAGAGCAGAAGCAGAACGCCGCACTGCCCATACATGAATGGGACGACATCAAGGTGCTGCGCGGACGATACGGAGCATACATCAAGCAGGGAGAGAACAACTACCGCATACCGCGAACCACCGACGTGGAACACATGACCAGGCAGGACGCAATCGAACTCATACAAGCAGCATCCGCGCAAGGAGAGACAAAAAATCGTTTTGCCCGCAGACGAAGCAAATAATCCGCAAAACGCAAACATAGATATGGCACTCCACAACGAGATAGGTCACCTTGGCGAAGAGGCTACATGCGAGTATCTGAAGAAGAAGGGCTACAAGATTGTGGAGCGTAACTGGCGTTTGGGGAACATCGAGATTGACGTGATAGCCGAGAACAAACAGAACATCGTTTTTGTGGAAGTCAAGACGCGCACAACAACCTATGCCAACGCCACACCGGAGGAATATGTGGATGAACACAAACGCCGGTTCATGACCATTGCCGGCAACGCATATGTCAAACACAACAATATCAGTAAGAACCTCCGCTTCGACATCTGCGGCATACTATGGAACAAACAGACGAACCAAGCCGACGAGATTCACTATTACGAGGACGCGTTCACACCCAGACTCTACTCTGTCAACGCACGCTCGTTCAGCGGAGAATGGAAATGGCACAGAAGATAATGGCAGACTTTGAATACGATATTATCGTTGTAGGTGCAGGTCACGCAGGCTGCGAGGCAGCCTCAGCGGCTGCACGGATGGGCAGCAGAACACTGCTCATCACCATGGATATGAATACCATCGGGCAGATGAGTTGTAACCCTGCCGTAGGAGGCATAGCCAAAGGACAGATAGTCAGGGAGATAGATGCACTGGGCGGACAAATGGGCATCGTGACCGACCGATCAGCCATACAGTTCCGAATGCTCAACCTGAGCAAAGGACCGGCAATGTGGAGTCCGCGCAGCCAGAGCGACCGCAAGCAGTTCATACAGCAGTGGATCAAACGACTCACCACAACCGACAACCTGCATATATGGCAAGACGAGGTCATACAATTACTAATTGACAATCAGTACAATAGCAGCCAACAGCCTGCCGTAGCAGGTGTGATAACACGTTTGGGCGTACACATCAAGGCACGGGCAGTGATTCTTACCAACGGTACGTTCTTATCGGGATTATTACATTTCGGACGTACACAACTACCCGGCGGTCGCATCGCAGAAAAAGCAAGTATAGGACTGACCGAACAACTCGTATCGTTAGGATTTGCGGCGCACCGCATGAAGACCGGCACGCCCGCGCGACTGGACAAACGCAGCATAGACTTCTCCGCCATGCAGGAGCAGAAAGGCGATGACACCGAGCAGAAGTTCAGTTACCTGCCAACCGTCAGACGCGAACTCAAGCAGATGAGCTGCTACATCACCTACACCAATACCGACACCCACAACATTCTCCGCCGCGGACTACCCGACTCGCCCCTATACAACGGACAGATACAGAGCATCGGACCGCGGTACTGCCCGAGCATCGAAACGAAGATCGTCACCTTTGCCGACAAGGAGCAGCACCAGCTCTTCCTCGAACCCGAAGGAGTGGACTCCAACGAGTATTATGTGAACGGATTCAGTTCGTCGATGCCCTGGCAGATACAACTCGAGGCACTACACAGCATTCGCGGACTGGAGCATTGCGTGATGTATCGTCCGGGGTACGCAATCGAGTATGACTACTTCGACCCCACCCAACTGCACGCCACACTCGAGACCAAACTCGTACACAACCTCTTCTTTGCCGGACAGATCAACGGCACGACAGGTTACGAGGAGGCAGCCGGACAAGGAATAATAGCAGGCATCAATGCCCACCAGAGTATCACCGGCGGCAAGACGCTTGTGCTGTCGCGCGACGAGAGTTACATTGGCGTGCTGATTGACGACCTGACGCACAAGGGCGTAGATGAACCCTACCGTATGTTCACCTCGCGCGCCGAGTACCGTATTCTACTGCGTCAGGATAATGCCGACGAGCGCCTGACCACCCTGTCGCACGAACTCGGACTGGCAGACACGGAGCGCTACAATCTCTACACTGCCAAGCAGGAAGCCAAGCAACGCATCAGCGCCTACCTGCAGTCCACCTCATCCGCCACACCGGCCTGCCGTGCACTGCTCGAGCAGCAGGGTTATGCCGCCTCATCAGCACACGGCTCACTCGGCGAGATGCTCATGCGTCCGAATATTGCACTGCGGGATATAATAGCAATCGACCACACCCTGCAGGGTATCATTGCCACCCTACCCGATCGGCAGAACGAGATTATCGATAGCGTGGAGATAGACATCAAGTACAGCGGTTACATAGCCCGCGAACGCATGGCGGCCGACAAACTCCACCGGCTGGACGCCATCAAGATTCCGGCCGACTTCCGGTACAACGAACTGCAATCACTCTCTACCGAAGCGCGGCAGAAACTCACAGCGCTGCAACCCAAGACAATCGGTGATGCCTCACGCATACCCGGCGTCAGCCCGAATGACATCAGCGTACTGCTGGTGCTGATGGGAAGATAATATACAAAAATGTTTCACGTGGAACATTGCATAACAGAGAAAGTTAAACAACCGCATATATGACATTAGAACAACTGAAGAAGGACGTGCGTAACGTACCTAACTTCCCGAAACAGGGAATCCAATTCAAGGACATCACCACCATCATCAGCAACCCCGAGGAGCTGAGGTTTATGCGTGACAAGCTGGCTGACGCATACCGCAACAAAGGGATCACAAAGGTTGTGGGTATCGAGAGCCGTGGATTCATACTCGCGCCGGCTGTAGCTATCGAACTGGGCGCAGGGTTTGTACCTATCCGCAAGCAAGGCAAACTGCCGGCAGAGACCATTGAGATCAGTTACGAAAAGGAGTACGGCATCGACTTCATGCAGATACACAAGGATGCACTCGGACCGGATGATGTAGTGCTGCTGCACGACGACATTCTGGCTACTGGCGGTTCCATGCTCGCTGCCGTAGAACTCATAAGAAAATTAGGTGTCAAGACTATCTATGCCAACTGCCTGATTGAACTGGAGGGACTGAATGGCAAACGATTCCTGGCTGACAGAGGCATAGATTGCGACTGCATGATGGGCATCGAGGTGGATGAGTAGGCTGTGAGTACAAAGTCCGAACATATAGCATTACTACTGCAGCGTATGCCTGAGCGACCGGGTGTGTACCAGCACCTGAACGCTGCTGGTGAAGTGATATATGTCGGCAAAGCCAAGAATCTCAAGCGGCGCGTAAGCAGTTATTTCAACAAGGATCAGGCTTCGCTCAAGACACGGCAACTGGTAGCACACATTGCGGATATCAAATATGTAGTGGTGGAGAGCGAACAGGACGCCTTCCTGCTGGAGAACAACCTGATCAAGCAATATCAGCCGCACTACAATATCCTGCTAAAGGACGGCAAGAGTTATCCGTACATCTGCATCACCAAAGAGGCTTACCCGCGGATATTCAAGACACGACAAAAAGACAAACGCGGAGGAGAGTACTTCGGTCCGTACAGTTTTGCCAATGCAGCCGACACGGTGCTTGAACTCATACACAAGCTCTACCCTATCCGCACCTGCAATACTCCGATCACACCCGAAAGTGTGAACAAAGGCAAATACAAAGTTTGCCTGAAGTACCATATAAAGAAGTGCTGCGGAATATGCGAGCAACGTACAACCGACGAGCAGTACAACGAGTACATACAGTCAGCCAGAAAGATCATCCGCGGTGATGCACACGAGATAAGCAGGCAACTAATGGACCGTATGTTACAACTGTCCGCAGAGATGCGATACGAGGAAGCGGAACAAGTCAAGCAGCAGTATCTGTTGGTGGAGAAGTTCCGCTCAAAGACCGTTGTAACGAACACCTCCATCAGCGAATTGGACGTGTTCGGCTACGACGAACAGGATGACCAGATATACATCAACATGCTGCACGTACACAACGGCAGTATCGTACAGGGGCGCACGCTGGAGTGCAAGCGCAAGCTGGACGAGAGCAGAGAGGAACTGCTGGCATACGGCATAACGGCACTGCGTGAACTGCTGGACAGCCGGACGAAAGATATACTGGTGCCGTTCCTGCCGGATTATGTAGGTGATGATATACGCATAAACATTGCTACAGGCGGCGACCGGCGCAAACTGCTGGATCTGGCAGCACAGAACGTACGGCAGTACAAAGCCGACAGACTGAAGCAAGCAGACAAACTGAATCCGGACCAACGGGCAATTCGTATTCTGACGGAACTGCAGAAACTAATCGGATTACCGGTGCTGCCGATGGCAATAGATGCCTTCGACAACTCAAGCATACAAGGCTCAAGTGCCGTATCAGCCTGCGTGGTGTTCAAGAAAGCTAAACCAAGCAAGAGTGACTACAAGCGATTTGAGATAAAAGAGGTAGTCGGACAGGACGACTACGCCACGATGCGCGAGGTAGTGAGAAGACGATACCAACGGATGATTGACAACGGAGAGGACCTACCCGACCTGATCATTGCCGACGGAGGTATCGGACAAATGCATGCAATACGCGAGGCTGTGGTGGATCAGTTAGGACTGGACATACCTATAGCCGGACTGAAGAAAGATGACAAGCATAGGACGCAAACTCTGCTTTATGGGTTCCCGCCGATGGAGTTCGGACTGCCCGTGACGAGTGAGACCTTCCGACTGCTGACTGCCATACAGGACGAGGTGCACCGGTTTGCCATCACCTACCACAAACAGAAGCGAAGCAAGGCACAGATACATAGTGAACTTGATGATATTCAAGGTGTTGGACCAACAACCAAGCAGAAGATCCTGCAACATTTCGGTTCAGTCAAGCGCGCTGGTTCAGCCACTTTGGACGAGTGGACAAATCTACTCGGAACTAAAAGAGGTTCAACACTTTACGAGTATTTTCAAGCCAAAATAACGCGCTGAGATTTGCGTGAAAAGCATGAACATGAATACATACACAATCAAAAAATGCGAAAATGGCACTCTTTTGCTGCTTGATCAGCAAGGACAAGAGGTGAGTGCCCTGGATATACTGCAACGGACTGAACCTCACCGCGTATTTGCGTTCGAGGGTCAGATGGGTGCAGGCAAGACCACGTTCATCAAACATCTGTGCGAGCAGATGGGTACGAGGGATGTGGTGAACAGTCCGACGTTTGCTATCGTCAATGTATATGATGTGAAACTTCCCCAATCGGGTGAGGTGTATCACTTCGACTGCTACCGGCTGAAGGATATACGCGAGGCGATGGATTTCGGAGCAGAGGAGTACCTGTACTCCGGCAACTACTGTTTCATTGAGTGGCCTAAGCTAATTGAATCACTATTGCCGGAAGATACGGTGTACATCCATCTAACGCCACTTGAGAACGGTGACAGAGAACTGAAGATTGAATGTTGAAGCGATTACGGATCATATTGACCATACTTCTGATTGCTCCTGTGCTACTGTTGGCGCAGGGCGGATCATAAGACACAGCAAAGGCAGGCTTAGCGCCTGCCTTTGCTGATAATTATGGTTCGCAGCTTTACGTATGTGGTTAGCTATCGTAATAGTTTCATAGTTAGATCAGTTTAATTTGTTCATTTCTTATTTATTGCCCACCAAACTGCTTATCTCACTCAGTTTGTTCAGCGCCTCGATAGGTGTCAGATTGTTAACGTCCAGGTTCTTCAGTTCGTCGCGTATCTGTTCGAGCACCGGGTCATCGAGTTGGAAGAATGACAATTGCATACCTTGTCGTTGCGATGCAGCGGCTTGCAGGTTCGGTCGTTTTGCCGCCTGCGGGTTGGACGCTTGGGCTGCTTGAGCAGTGGCGACGCCTACGGCATCGTTCTCCAACTGCTTGAGGATGGTATTGGCGCGCTGCACTATGCTCTCGGGCATACCGGCTATCTTGGCTACATGAATACCGAAACTGTGCTCACTACCGCCACGTACAAGTTTACGCAGGAAGATTATCTTGTTGTTCACCTCACGAACAGAGACGTTATAATTGCGTATGCGTGCAAAGGATGCTTCCATCTCATTGAGTTCGTGGTAGTGTGTGGCGAACAGCGTCTTGGCGTGGCACTTATTCTCATGGATGTACTCCACGATCGCCCATGCGATGCTTATACCGTCGTAGGTCGATGTGCCGCGACCCAGTTCGTCGAACAGCACCAGACTGCGCTCGCTCAGGTTGTTAAGGATGCTGGCAGCCTCGTTCATCTCCACCATGAAGGTTGATTCGCCCTGCGAGATGTTGTCGCTGGCACCTACACGGGTGAAGATCTTGTCCACAAGGCCTATACTTGCGCTTTCTGCGGGCACGAACGAGCCCATCTGAGCCATGAGTACGATAAGTGCCGTTTGACGCAGCAGAGCGGATTTACCTGCCATATTCGGACCGGTGAGAATGATGATCTGCTGACCGTTGTTGTCCAGCAATACATCGTTGGCTATATACTCCTCGCCCAGCGGCATATTTTTCTCTATCACAGGGTGCCGCCCCTGACGAATGTCTATTACGAGACTGTCGTTAACGTCCGGGCATATATATTTGTTTTCGGCTGCCGTGGCTGCAAAACTGAGCAGGCAGTCGAGTTGTGCCGCTACGTGCGCATCGGTCTGCATCATGGGCACGTACTCAATTAGGGCGAGCATCAGTTCCTGATAGACGCGATTCTCTATGACCGCTATTCTGTCATCTACCGCCAAAATCTTCTGCTCCAGATCCTTAAGTTCGGGCGTTATATACCGCTCGGCATTTGCCAGTGTCTGCTTGCGTGTCCACTCCTGAGGAACGCTATCTTTGTACGTATTGCGCACCTCCAGGTAGTATCCGAACACGTTGTTGAATCCTACCTTCAAGCTGCTAATGCCTGTACGTTCGGTCTCGCGGTCACGTATACGTTCGATAGCCTCGCGGCTGTTGTCTCTTAGGTCTCGCAACTCGTCGAGTTCATCGTCCACCCCCTGAGCAATGGTGTTCGGTCGCCCCTGTGCCAACGGCGGGTCGGGCACTATCTGCCTAAGTATGCGCTCGCGCATCTCGGTGCACAGACTGATGTTCTCGCCCAGGCTGTTCAGGTAACTGTTGTCCTCCGCCTGCTCGCAGATCTGCTTCACGGGTTGCAGTGCACCCAGGGCATTACCGAGTTGCACCATCTCACGCGGACCAATACGTCCTGTACTGATCTTGCTGACCGTACGCTCCATATCCTGCAGTTGCGACAAGCTCTCGCGTATCTGCTCGCGACGGTCGGGGTGGCGGAAGAAGTATTCGACCACCGACTGCCTGTTTCTGATCGGGCGCACCTCTTTGAGCGGGAAAGTCATCCAGCGGTAGAGCATACGTGCGCCCATGGGCGTGACAGTCTTGTCCAGTATGTCGTACAGCGTACGGCTGTCGTCACTCTGGCGGTGAAGCAGTTCGAGGTTACGGATGGTGAACTGGTCGAGCCAGACATACTTGTCGGTCTCCAACCGGCTGAGCGGATGGATATGTTTGGTTTGCAGGTGCTGGGTTATGTCCAGGTAGTGCAATATACCCGCAGCGGCTACTATGCCGTCAGGCACGCCGGTGACACCGAATCCCTTGAGATTAGTCGTCTCAAACTGCTTGCGCAACCGCTCCTCGGCAGTGGTGGGGTTGAGCATCCAATCCTCCAGTTCGAAAGTGAAGTATTTCGTGCCGAACAACCGCTCAAACTCCTGCCGTTTGCCACGCATGAACAGCACCTCTTTCGGCGCGAACTTCGTGAGCAGCGTGGCTATATAATCGGATGTGCCCTGCGCCACCAGATACTCGCCTGTTGACAGGTCAAGCAGCGATATGCCTATGGATGTCTTTACGAAATGCAGGCAGCAGAGCCAGTTGTTCTCTTTCTGCCCGAAACTGGCATCGTTGTAACTGGCGCCGGGTGTCACCAGCTCCGTCACACCGCGTTGCACGAGTCCTTTGGCAAGTTTGGGATCCTCGAGCTGGTCGCATATAGCCACGCGCATGCCGGCGCGAACGAGCTTGGGCAGGTAGGTGTCCAATGCGTGAAACGGGAATCCCGCCATAGCCGTGCTGTCCACCGCACCGCCGCCGTTGTTGCGCTTGGTGAGGGTTATATTCAGGATCTTGGCTGCACGTACAGCGTCCTCGGCGTAGGTCTCATAGAAGTCACCGCAACGAAACAACAGCAACGCATCAGGGTACTGCTCCTTGATGCTGCGGAACTGTTTCATCATTGGGGTTAATTGCTCACTTGCCATATATTGTTTCTTTTATTTCGTGATGTCGTGATGTCGTGATGCCGTGATCACTGATCACTGAAAGTCGAATGCCACTTTGATATTGTACCGCCTGCCGGTGAGGTAGTTCGGGCTCGCCCACTGGTTGCCGTCCACGTCGCTCACCCAGAAGTACGAGTTCACGTTTCGCCAATCGACAAGGTTAAATATCTCAAACCCTACGGTCCACTGCTTGATGTGTTTGGCTCGTTTCATGTAAGCATAGTTGTGTGCGTTGCTCACGTGCGTCAGTCCGAGGTCAATGCGCCTGTAGTCGGGCATGCGTCCCTGTCCGCGCAGCGTGATGCTCCGCGGTGCGCCGTAGGGCAGACCTTCCGCCCATACGAACTTCAGGTGAGCGTGCAGTTGCGGCAGTTGGGGCAGGTAGTCCTGAAAGAACATCGCAAACTGATATCTCTGCTCCTGCGGTGCGTGCAGCCAGCCGAGTTCGGGGTGATCCAACAACTGTTCGCGCGAACGCATGGTGCTGAAGCTGATCCAACTGTCTGCACCGGGCACCAGTTCGCCGTATAGCTTCAGGTCCAGGCCGATCGTGTAGCCGCGCACGTCGTTCGTGCCGGAGTAACGTACACGCACGTTATCGACCGTGTAACTCGTTCCTCTGTCCATGTACTTGGCATACGCCTCGGCGGTGAGTTTGAAGGGGCGACCCATGGCGCGGAAGTAATAATCCGTGCCGAACACGAGTTGCGAGGTGCGTGCCGCCTTGAGTTTGTCGTTGAGGCGAATACGCGTGATGCCGAAACCGTCGGTCACCGTATCGCGCATCTCCTTGTAGAACGGTGCCTGGTAGTACAAGCCGGTGGCTATACGGAAACTGATGTCACGTTTCCAGCCGGGAATGATCACCACCGATGCACGTGGCGAGACGAGCACCTCGTTGTTGAAACTCCACCAGTGCAACCGTGCGCCGCCGGTCAGAATGACCTTCGCAGCCTCAGTATGCCAGGTGTAAGAGTCCTGCAGGTACGCTTGCACGCGTCCGCTGAGCAGATTGGCACTGGAGCGCATGGCGTAGTACAGCTCCATTCCTTGTTCGGTATGTGGCATGGAGTATCCAGCCGAGTCGCGCCACTCCCACTCGCTTATGCGGTCGGTGATCTTCTCTATCTGTCCGCTCACACCCCAGCGCATGCTGTTGGCGCTGTGCTTCCACTCGCCCGTGTGCTGCAGCGTAGCCACGCCGGCGGTCAGGGCGTTTCGCGCATGCTCATGATAGGTGCCTGTACCGAGTACGGTGGCAGTCTCGGTCGTTTCGGATGACACAACCTGACCAGTGCCGCTCACACCGGCATCCGAGCCGTCCATCGGATGGTCGCTCAGGATATACTCGCCCTGTATGTCGTAGGTCTCGCGTTCGTTGGTGTAGAACCCGCTCAGGTCGAAACCTATCTTCACCTCCGGCGACACATGACCGCCTACGCTCAGTGCAGCAAATGCGGTCTGGAACAGATCCTGCTCCTGACCGTCGTAATAGATTGTCAGGTTTCGTGCCGTCTGCATCGTGCCGAACGACGAACTCATGCTGTCCGGCGTGAAGCCGTAGGAGTTCATGCTATAGTTAGCCAGGAAGGCTATCGTCCAGTCATTACGACTTTCGACTTTCGACTTTCGACTTTTGACTCTCCATGTCATATACGTCTGATAGTCGAGGAAGTGCGGACGATAATTACCCTTTGTCTGCAGCGAACCGAGCATGTATTGCGAACTCTTGTAGCGTATGCCGTGCATCTGGCTGTACGTGCTGTCGCCCACACCTACATAGACGCTTCCGCCTTGGAACCCTGCCGTCAGCGAGGCCTCAAAAGCCGTAGGCTGCTTGTAGCGTATATCCAGCACGGAGGACGACTTGTCGCCGAACCGTGCATCGAACCCTCCGGCGCTGAACTGCACGTTCTGCACCATCTCGGGATTGACGAAACTCAGTCCCTCCTGTTGTCCGGCGCGTACGAGCAGCGGACGATGAATCTCAATGCCGTTTACATACACGGCGTTCTCGTCAAAACTGCCACCGCGCACGTTGTACTGGCTACTCATCTCGTTGGTCTGACTCACGCCGGCAAACGTGATCAGCAGGCTCTCTATTCCTCCGCCGCTGATGTCGGGTATGACGCGCCGCGTAGTGGCGTCCACGCGATCCATCATATCCTGCTGGCGCTGGATGCCCGTTACCTCCACCTCTGCCAACTGCTCGCCTGACTCGCGCAGTATGATGTTGATATTCAGCACCTGTATAGTATTTCCTCCCTTTTGTGAGGGGAGTGGGAGAGGTGTCTCAACCGTCTCGTACCCTAACATCGAATACACGATCGTCACCGAATCCGGTTGACCGCTTTCGACTTTCGACTCTTGACCATCGACTATCGACTTTTGACTTTCGACTATTAACTCATAGTAGCCGTTCTTGTTCGTTGATGTACCGACAGCTGTGGTGGCTACACTCTCTTTCCAATACACGTTGCACGCCTCTATACCTCTGTTCTGCTCGTCGAGCACATACCCGTACAGACGCACGCGGCGTGACGCGCCCTGCGAGCCTTTGCCCGTGGACGATATCGACTGAGCCGCTGCACTTGTGATGCAGAGCAGAGCCAGCAATATAGATAGCAGATGTTTGTACATTTGTCGGTCCTCGCACATGCGTGACGCGCATACGCGACACATCGCCCTGCAAAGGTACAAAAAAAAATGCACATTTGCAAATCTCCCCGAAGAAAAATTGCACGAAAGTGCATTTTTTGTGCAGGAGTGCCTGCTTATGCCCGCATAAGGTTGGTGCTTTTCGGCCAAAAATGACAGGCGAAATGCAAATAAGTCTCGGGTTAACTCGCTTTCAATTCGCTCTTGCCTTGCTCTTGCCCTCGTCTCACACACCTCTCGGGTTAAAATTAGAAGAGCCATAGATTTAACATACGCCGAAAAGACATCTAAAAAAGGTCTGACCAATAAGTAGGGAAATCCGGTGCAGATACACCGCAATTTAGTGCAAATTTGCACCAAAATATGAATAGACATTGCGTTTAACCGCAAATTAGTGCAAATTTGCACCAAAATGCGGATAAATATTTGCATTCGGTCGGCTTATAGGATGGAGGATATAACGGAATAAGTTATATCGGTCTATTCCAATTCTTGCGAGAGGGAATTCATAAATAAAGAAATGCGGCACACAACGTTGCCGCATTTCTCGATAATATTACCAATGGTACATATGTGCAACTTTATCACTTTATCATTCTCAAAATCCGATTAACTTCCATGTTGCCGGAATCCCTCACCCTTATCGACGCATTATCAGTGCATTATCGACGCATTATCGGGGGTATCCTAGACCATACATGCACCTTAAGCGGACTTTCGCCCGGCTATCGCTCCTGATAAGAGCTAAATAACGACCAAGGAACAACTATCTACGCGCCCTCACATCCGCGCGAAGCGAGTAAAAGTCAACAATTATCGACAATTACCAACCATTTGCGAGAGGGTATTTACACTTAACAACAATTGTATAGACCAAGGTCCACTAAAAAGAAACTGACAAAACTGACAAAACTGACATGCGGATTTTTGTATTGTGTCTATTTTTTCAGGACAAGACAATCGATGTGCAAGGGGCAGGAAGAACGGGAACGCGGAACTGAAGTCCCGCGCAGTAAACGAAATAAAAAATGTACTGGCAGAAGTGGCAAATGTTTATAAAGAGCGGCAAATCGGATTTGCCTGGAAAAGAAGAAAGGGCGGCGTTGGGCAGATGCAAGGAATGGAAAACGAAAGAAAAAGATGGTTTGCACAGCTAAACGAATTCCCACGTTTCGTATAACAGTTTAATATTCCTGATAGCCTCTATGTCCGGTTGAAGCATGCCGTTTTCGTCTCTCTTGACAAAGTCCTTAACAGTGAATATGTATGTGCCGTGAAACATATTCGCAATCTTATTGATATACACTTTGCCGTCAATCAATTGAATAGTGAATGACTGTTTTTCCGGATAATAATTAGGATCATGCCACGCATACAACGGAGGATCGTTCAGAATCAAATACACAAGGTTGTAGATAACCTGAACAAGAAGTTCGCTTTTCTTGTACTCAACCGACTTCACCTCAACTTGTTGGGGCTCTTCTTTCTGTTCTGCAAGCAGTTGCTTGAGTTCGAGTTCTTCCGCAAGTTGTCTTTTCTCCTCCGCAGTATTAAACAGATCGTCTTCGAAGTCCATGATTTTGAAATTATATGTTGCACAATTTTTACGACTTGCAGCCTTGTACTATTCTGCTTGTAGTTTTTCCGCTATTTCGATAATTGCCCGTGCATGTAATTCTAAAGCGGAAAGACCACGTGTCATGATACGATCTATATCGCTGTCTGCACCGACAATCTGCTCCAGCGTGAGAATAACGGAAGTATCGCTTTCAATCGTTACCTTTATAAATTTATAATCCGTATGCATCCGGTTGACCACTTCCGTCAATTCATTGTGGCTAATCTCCGGCAGTTTCCAGAATGAGAGGATATGCAGGAACTCTTCATCCTCTTTTTCGTATTGCCAAAAATTGCAAGTTTGTCTACTTTCGCAAATTTATAAAGTTAGAATACGAAA